>ONFK01000198.1 GCA_900317065.1 uncultured Bacteroidales bacterium | reverse complement strand
TCGTGCTGGCGGCCGGGCAGGTCGAGCGAGGTACGCGAACGGCTCTCCCCGGTGGTATTCTTGTCTTCTCCCATCACGGCGACGATGATGTCGGCGTCCGCAGCCTTCTCGACGGCCAGGCGGATGCCTTCTTCCTCATCCGCAGTCATCGGCTCACGGAGTATCTCACTGACGGGCCATTTCGCGTCCTTCAAGTCGCAGCCCTTCTCGTACTCAAGCCCTATACCGCTGTCTTTCAGGTAGTTCCTTATGCCGGCGAGCATGGTGACGGAAGGAACGCCGTCCGGGCCGTAGCGGCTGGTCATGAAGTTGTCTTCATCTGCGAGCGGGCCGGTGACCAGTATCTTCCTGACGGTCTTTTTGTCCAGCGGGAGCAGACGCCCTTCGTTTTTGAGCAGCACGACGGACTCCCGCGCCATCTGCATCACGAAGTCCATGTGCTTCTCCACGCCAGCCTCCGCATCAGCCTTCGCGCCGTCGCCGGAGAAGGGATTGTCGAAGAGACCGAGGCGGAACTTGACGCCCAGCACCTCGCGCACCCTCCGGTCGATGGTCTCCTGCGAGAGCTTGCCCTCGGCAAGCTGTCGGCGCACTGCATCCACGAAGATGGACGGCTGCGAGAAGTTCGTGCGGACGTTGAGGCCGGCCTCGAGCACCTGGCGGACGGCATCGTCGTAGGTCTCGGCGACCTTGTGCTTGGTGTGCACGAATTCGACCGCATCGCTGTCGCTGACGACGTATCCGTCGAAGCCGTAGCTATCCCTCAGAAGTTCAGTCAGGAAATAGTGGGACGCGCTCACGGGCTCACCGTTCCAGTCGTTGTAGCTGGACATGACCTCCATGGGATGGACCTCCTCGATGACACGGCGGAAAGTGTAGAGATAGAGTTCGTGGAGCTCGCGTGGGGTGATGTGAGGGTCCGTGCGACAGTCGGCGTCGCGCCCTCCCTTGGGCACTCCGTAGGCCACATAATGCTTGAGGCAGGATGCGACTCCCTGCTCCTGGATGCCGGCGGCCATCTGGATTCCGAGCTCTGCCACCACGAAGGGTTCCTCGCCGTAGCATTCCAGGGTACGGCCCCAGCGCTGGTCGCGGGCTATGTCGAGGATGGGTGCGTAGACGCTATGGTAGCCCAGGAGGGCGGCCTCCCTGCCTGCAATGCGCCCGGCCTCCCGCACGAGGGCGCGGTTCCAGGTGGAACCTATGGCTATTGGCGCGGGGAGAGGCGTGGCCTTCGTGTGGTTCAGCCCGTGTATGCCCTCGTTGGAGAACTCCACGGGGATTCCGAGACGGGTGTTCTCGATGAACCATCTCTGCACGGTGTTGAGGGCCTCCACATGATTCGAGAAGGGATAGATATAGTCCTTGAAGCGGCCGGCGCCCTTGCCGACTCCGTTCAGATGTTCGTCTATGTTGGCCAGACCGTCCTTCCAGACCTCTCCCTTCCAACTGTCGCCCGGAAGCGCATCCTTCAGGACACGCCCGGCACCGTACAGGGTTACAAGCTGGCAGGTCTTTTCCTCGAGAGTCATGCGCCCGAGAAGGTCCTCGACCCTGTCCTCGACCGGAGCTTTCGGATTCTCGTAAACATCTTTCTTCCCGTTCTTGTTGAAATCTATCCAGCTCCCGTGATAAATGTTAGAAGACAAAACAGCTCCCGAAAGGGCCAGAGCGGCTATTATATTCAGTGTCATAGTGATTTTTTGTTACAAAGATAACAATCATTAAGATATTTTTCTTACTTTTGCATTGTGACAATTGAGCCACAATGTTTTAACCGGTTATATTTTTAAAGTTTATTGCCTTATGAAGAAGATTTATGTCATTCTCGCCATCGCAGCTCTCACTCTCTGCTGCGCATCTTGCGGAAACAAGAAAGCAAAGGAAGCAGCTGCTGAGCCTGCTGCAGAGGAAGTTGTCGCTGCTGAAAAGAGCGCTGCCGACGAAGTAAAGGAAGCTGCAACCGACGCTGCAGTCGATGTTGCCAAGAGCGCTATCGCTGCCGGTGCCGAGAAGGCCAAGGACGCTGTCAAATAGTTTTTCAACTACTTGATCCGAATCCCTTCCGACTTAAGTTCCGGAAGGGTTTTTTTGTGCCCTTCAGGGTCCACCCAGCCGAGGCAGTCCTCGAACACCGTCACCTTGAAACCTGCCTTGAGAAGATCTTCCGCCGTATTGCGCACGCAGAATTCGGTAGCTATCCCCACCACATAAACCACTTCTGTACCAAGGAGTTGCAGAACTTCACCCAAGCTCTGGCCGGCCTCGTTGCGGCCGTCGAATCCGGAGTACTGTTCCTGCGCGGGATCGCATCCCTTGTAGAATGTAAGCTCTTCCTGCACGAAGGGCAGCAGGTCGTCGTGGATTTCGGCCTCGCGGGTGCCTGCGACGCAGTGGGGTGGCCAGGGGCCGCCCTGGGCCACAAACGAGCAGTGGTCCGCGGGATGATGGTCGCAGATGAACAGCACCGGCACGCCGGGATGCTTTTCGATAAACTCCTTCGTGTTTGCCACGGCCTCTTCGGAATGGCCGCAGGCGAGGGCTCCTCCGGGGAGGAAACCGTAGATCTCGTCGACTACTACTATTGCTTTTTCCATATTCAGTCTTTGCAGATGGTTACTACCGCCCAGGCCTCGCAGCCTTCTCCGCGTCCGACGAATCCGAGACGCTCGGTGGTGGTGGCCTTCACGCTCACCGCATCTTCCCCGAGCCCGAGAATGGGCGCGAGGGTGGCGCGCATGGCATCGATGTGAGGACGGAGTTTCGGAGCCTGGAGGGCTATCGTGATGTCGGCGTTGCCCGGCTTCCAGCCCTTATCGGCGAGAAGGTCGACCACGCGGCGCAGGAGATCCTTGCTGTCGGCGCCCTTCCAGAGCGGAGAATTGTCGGGAAAGTGGAGGCCGATGTCGCCGAGGGCGGCGGCGCCGAGCAGGGCGTCGCAGAGGGCATGGATCGCCACATCGCCGTCGGAATGGGCCACGAAGCCCCTGTCGGAGGGTATCAGCACCCCGCCGAGCCACATCGGCAGCCCCGGGGCGATGGCGTGCACGTCGTATCCTTGTCCGATTCGTATTTGCATAACACAAAAGTAAGGAAATATTTTTGTATTTTTGTAAACTATGGGTTTTTTCAATTTTTTCGGCGACAACGAGCATCGGGTGTTCAATTACAAGCCGATGTACTACGATAAGGACAAGGAAGAGCAAATGCGCAGATTCCGCGCAGTGGACGGCAGCCTGGACCGCAAAGACGAAAAAGGGGAGAAGGAATATGTGCCCGGGAGCTACATCCAGGGGGCTTTCCGTGACGGAGCCTACCAGCATACACGCAACCGCATGAAGGGCGTGCAGACCATCATCGGCATAATCACGCTCCTGCTGATAATGGCGGTGCTCTTCTTCATCGCCAAATTCTATTCGATGCTGTAATGGGAAAACTGAAAGTTCTGCCGGCAAACATTGCCAACATGATCGCCGCCGGTGAGGTGGTGCAGAGGCCCGCATCCGTCGTCAAGGAATTGATGGAGAATGCGGTGGACGCCGGTGCCACCCAGGTGGACGTGATAGTGAAGGATGCCGGCCGCACCAGCATCCAGATCATCGACGACGGCTCTGGAATGAGCCCTTCGGATGCCGTGCTCTGCTTCGAGCGGCATGCGACTTCCAAGATAGCCGAAGCGGCCGACCTGCAGCGCATTGCCAGCTACGGTTTCCGCGGAGAGGCCCTGGCCAGCATCGCGGCGGT
>ONFK01000195.1 GCA_900317065.1 uncultured Bacteroidales bacterium | reverse complement strand
AAGGAATTTTTGTATAATCGCCCACATCGATCATGGCAAGTCGACCATCTGCGACCGCATCTTCGCCGACGACATGATAGACACCATCTCCCTCGAGGTGCTGCCCGCCAACGGCCCTTCCCAGGGCGTGGCGCGCAAGTGCGGATTCGTCCTCGAACCCCAGGCGAAAGACGAGAGGGAGCTCCGCTACCTGGACGACCAGCCTCTGGACCGCCTGGTGCTCAGCCGCGAGCATTTCGCAGCCAGAAAGGCGGCATAGTGAAAGAATCGACCCATTACCAGAGTATATAGGAACATGAGTATGAACCAGAATATAAAACTCCACAGGCCTGATCAGATCAAGGCCTGGCTCGACAAGCGCGTCATAGGACAGGACGAGGCCAAGAAGACCCTCTCCGTAGCAGTTTACAATCATTACAAGCGCATCATGCACCGCGATGACCCCGGGTGCAAAGTCAACATCGACAAGTCCAACGTCATCCTCCTAGGGCCCACCGGCTGCGGGAAGACACTTATGGTGAAGAAGATAGCCGAGTACCTGGACGTGCCATGCTACATCCAGGACTGCACGAAGATCACCGCGAGCGGATACGTGGGTTCGGACGTGGAGGACTGCCTCGTGGGGCTGCTTCGCTCCTGCAACTACGATATGGAGAAGGCCGAGCACGGCATCGTCATCCTTGACGAAGGAGACAAGATAGCCAAGAAGGAGGCCGGAGTATCCATCACCCGCGACGTGTCGGGGGAATGCGTGCAACAGTCTCTGTTGAAGATTGTCGAGGGCGACATCGTCGGCGTCCCTCCGTTCGGCGGGCGCAAGCATCCTGAGCAGTCACTGCTCTACGTGAACACTAAGGACATCCTCTTCATCCTCTCCGGCGCTTTCGTGGGCTTGGACGGCATAGTCGACCGCCGCATGGGCCGCGACCGCAAGCGCATCGGCTTCCATGATGGCGAGGCCGCACCTGAAGGGTCGAACCTAGCCGACGTAGCTCCGGAGGATCTCCGCGAGTTTGGAATGATACCTGAGTTCATCGGCCGCTTCCCCGTGATCACCCATGTGGATCCCTTAGACAAGGCCGCGCTGAAGCGCATCCTGACGGAGCCGACTGACAGCATCGCGAGCCAATATACCGAGCTGCTGCGTCAGGACGGTATCGACTTCTCCATCGCCCAGGATGCCCTGAACGCAATCGCAGAAGAAGCAGAACGCCTGGGAACTGGCGCCAGGGCACTGCGCGGCATTATGGAGAAGGTGATGCGCGACATCATGTTCGACGCGCCGAAGGATGCGGCGGTACATAATGCAGCGGCCCTTACCCTTACCGCAGAAACGGTAGGAAGATTTCTTGGAAAGGATTTGCGCAAAGCGGAGTAAATATAGGTGAATATATAAACCGGAATCATCATGAGAAGAAGAGACGACAAGGAGTTTTTCGAGGGCAGCGTTCAACTCCACGCCCTCGCGGCAGCACTCAACCATATCTATAAGACCGTCCAGAGTGGCGGCCTTACCGAAGAGGCGATGATATCCCTCTCGGGGGATGTGTCCGGGGTCGCGTCCCACTTCGGAATCTGTCCGAAAGGAGCGATCCTCCTGGGACTCATCACCGAGAACAACGCAATGAACGGAAGCGACCAGGACGACCTCGCGGCATATGTAGGGTGCTCGAACATCGAGTTCATCGGCTTCCACGAAGCGCTCTCCGAGCTGGAGCAGAAGAACATCATCATGCGTGCCGGGACCCGAGGACGCAGGACCATCTTCCTCCTCACGCGAGAGGCGGCGCAGAGCATCGAGGATGGCAGTCCCTTCAAACCAAAGATCTGGACGGGAATCACCATCGATGATTTCTTCACCCGTCTGAGGATGTTCTACTCCGATTTCCGCAAGGATGTCTACGACTGCGAGAGGCTCCTTTCGAACATCCTCAGCCTCGTGGAGGCTAATCAGCAATTGCAGTTCTGCAGCAAGCTGACGGAGTGTGGCATGCTGGCGGAGTGCCCTCCTACCCAGCTCCGTTTCTTCTTCTACCTCTGCCACCGCCTCGTCTCGTTCGGCGACGACTCCGTTCCTGTCGGGAGGCTGCTCGAGTTCACGGAGTTCATGGAGGATGACCAGCGTATCCGCCGCGACCTGTCAAACGAGAGACTCGCGCTCCAGAGGCAGGGCATCGTGACCTTCAGCGGCACCGACGGGTTCAAGGACATGGACTCCCTCTCCCTCACGGAGGATGCCATCAAGGAGTTCCTCGGGGACGTGGAGCTCATCCGCAAAGGTGAGAACGAGAGGCCCGATGTCGTGAAGGCGGAAGCCATCAAGGCACGCAGTCTCTTCTACAACCCGAAGGAGACCGAGCAGATGGAGCGCCTGGCCGGCCTCCTCGAGGATACGAACTTCAAGGGGGTCCAGCAGCGCCTCGAGCAGATGGGCATGCGCAAGGGCTTCGCCGTTCTCTTCTCCGGAGGTGCAGGCACCGGAAAGACCGCCGGCGTATACGAACTCGCACGCCGCACCGGACGCGACGTCTTCGCGGTGGACATGTCCCAGCTCAAGAGCAAGTGGGTCGGCGACTCCGAGAAAATCGTCAAGGGTGTGTTCAACACCTATGCGGAGATGTGCCGCACCCGGCAGAAGGCCCCGATCCTTCTCTTCAACGAGGCGGACGCCATCTTCAGCAAGCGCCTGTCCAGCCCTGAGAGCAGCGTCGACCAGATGATGAACGCCATCCAGAACATCTGCCTCGATGCCATCGAAAACCTCGACGGCATTCTGATTGCCACCACCAACCTCGCGGAGAATTTCTGCGACGATGCCTTCGCAAGGCGCTTCATCTTCAAGGTGAACTTCACCACCCCCGAGCCTGAGGTGAGAGCGAAGATTTGGGGAAGCATGATTTCCACCCTCAGCGAGGAAGACTCGATGGCGCTGGGAAGGAAGTACACCTTCTCCGGAGGCAACATCGAGAACATCGCGAGAAAGGCCGCAGTGGGATACGTCCTCTCCGGCAACGAGGCCGGTCTCGACGACCTGATGCGCTATGCCGACGAGGAGACTCTCGTCTCGAAGAAGAAAGCAGCAAAGATAGGATTCTAGAATATGGCAAACATAAGCATCAACACCACCGAGCTCAAGGCTCTCCTCGACATCACCCCAGCCAGCCACAACATCATGCTGGTGGGCAACCACGGCATAGGCAAATCCGAAATCCTCACGGAGTACTTCTCTGCGAAGGGCATGAAGGTCGTGCCTCTCTTCCTCGGCCAGATGTCCGACCCCGGCGACCTCATCGGCATCCCGAACCGCAACGAGTCCACCGGCAAGACGGACTTCATGCCCCCCTACTGGTTCCCCCTCGACGGGAAGCCCATCGTGCTCTTCCTCGACGAGCTCAACCGAGCCCGCCCCGAGGTGCTCCAGACCATCATGGACCTGGCGCTGAACCGCACCCTCGCGGGCAGGACTCTGCCCGAGGGCAGCCGCATCATCTCCGCCGTGAACCAGGGCGACCAGTACCAGCTCACGGACCTCGACCCCGCACTCGTGAGCCGATTCAACGTCGTAGTGTTCCGCCCCACCGCACAGGAGTGGCTCCTCTGGGCGGAGAAGGCCGGAGTGGACCCCAGGGTCCGCGACTTCATCCGCGAGAACCCCATCTGGCTCGACAAGAACCCAGATGCGAAGGAAGGGGCGGACACGGGCCTCGACAAGACCCCGGACCGGCGTGCCTGGAAGCGCGTGAGCGATGTCCTGAAGGTCGCTCCAGACATCAATCCCGTGGTTACCAAGGTCATTTC
>ONFK01000193.1 GCA_900317065.1 uncultured Bacteroidales bacterium | reverse complement strand
GGTGGTGCGCGACGCCGACGCCCTGATCACCCGTACCCGCACCCGCTGCGACGCATCGCTGCTGGAGGGTTCGTCGGTGAAGGTGATAGCTACCGCAACCATAGGATTCGACCACATCGACACCACATGGTGCGAGGAGCATGGCATCATCTGGCGCAACGCCCCCGGATGCAATTCCTGGAGCGTGAAACAGTATATCACCTCGCTCCTGGTGACTCTCGCACGCAAGCGCAGCCTAACGCTTTCGGAGATGACTCTGGGAGTGGTCGGCGTGGGAAACGTGGGCAGCAAGGTGGCCGAAGCGGCTTCCATCCTCGGAATGAAGGTGCTGCTGAACGACCCTCCGCGCGAAAGGGCGGAAGGGCCGGGCGAATTCGTATCGCTCGATCATCTCATCGCGCACAGCGACATCATCACCCTGCACGTACCCCTGCAGAAAGACGGGCCGGACACGACCTGGCATCTCTTCGACGCGGAGCGCATCGCGCAGCTGCGGCCCTCGCAGATTCTGATAAACTCCTCGCGCGGCCCGGTAGTAGATTGCAAGGCGCTGAAGGCCGCGCTACAGTCCCGCTCTATCGCAGGCGCCTGCCTGGACGTCTGGGAAGGCGAACCGGAGCTTGACCCCGAACTTGTGGACCTGCTGGACATCAGCACCCCGCACATAGCCGGGTATTCCGCCGACGGGAAAGCCAACGGCACCACCGCCGCCGTCCGTACGGTTGCGGAGGTCCTTGGCCTGCCGCTGACGGACTGGACCGCCGCAGGCATCCCCGCTCCGGCGCAGAGCCTGTCCTTCGAGATCGACGCCGCGGGCAAATCCCTCCAGGACGTGCTCACGGAGGCCGTCCTGCACACCTACGACATCTCCGCCGACAGCGATGCCCTGCGTGCCGAACTCGGCGCTTTCGAGCGCCTTCGCGGGGACTATCCTATCCGCAGGGAGTTCACGTCTTTCACGCTATCCCTGAACGGAGGGACCGCCGAAATGGCAGACAGATTATCAAGATTAGGATTTAAAATCAAATAGAATGACTCAGAAATCAGACATCGGCCTCATCGGCCTGGCAGTCATGGGCGAGAACCTCGTCCTCAACATGGAAAGCAAGGGCTTCCGTGTAAGTGTTTTCAACCGCACGGTTGAGAAAGTGGACAAATTCATTAACGGTCGCGGAGCCGGCAAGAACTTCTACGGCGCCCACTCCCCCGAGGACCTGGTGCAGTCGCTCGCATCGCCCCGCAAAGTCTTCCTCATGGTGAAGGCCGGGCAGGCGGTGGACGACTTCATCGAGAAGCTCATCCCCCTGCTGGATCCGGGCGACATCATCATTGACGGCGGCAACACCCATTTCCCCGACACCGCACGCCGCACCGCATACGTGGAGAGCAAGGGTCTGCTCTACATCGGCACCGGAGTCTCCGGCGGAGAGGAAGGCGCACTGAAGGGCCCTTCCATGATGCCCGGCGGATCTCCCGCGGCATGGCCCTATGTGAAGCCCATCTTCCAGAGCATCTGCGCGAAGGTCGCCGACGGCTCTCCCTGCTGCGACTGGGTGGGCGAAGGAGGTGCAGGCCACTTCGTGAAGATGGTGCACAACGGCATCGAATACGGTGACATCCAGCTCATCTGCGAGTGCTACCAGATAATGAAGGGCTATCTCGGCATGAGCAACGAGGAGATGCACGAGGTATTCGCAGAATGGAACAAGGGCGACCTCGACAGCTATCTGATCGAGATCACCCGCGACATCCTCGCCAAGAAGGACGACGACGGCAAGTATGTGCTCGACTACATCCTCGATACCGCCGGCCAGAAGGGTACCGGCAAATGGACGGCCATCGCAGCCCTCGACCAGGGAGTTCCGCTCACGCTGATCGGAGAGTCCGTGTTCGCACGCTGCCTGTCTGCACAGAAGGAGGAGCGCGTTGCCGCTTCCAAGGTGCTCGCAGGGCCTGCCGGCGGACGTTTCACCGGCGACCGCGCCGCCTTCCTGGAGGATCTCCACAAGGCTCTGTTCGCCGCCAAGGTGGTTTCCTACGCGCAGGGTTACGCGCTGATGCGTTCTGCCGCCAAGGAATACGGATGGAACCTGAACTACGGCGGGATCGCCCTCATGTGGAGGGGCGGCTGCATCATCCGCAGCGTGTTCCTCGGCAAGATAAAGGAAGCTTTCGACAAGAATCCTGCCCTTGCCAACCTGCTGATGGACGATTACTTCTGCGGCAAGCTGGCAGAGGCTCAGCAGGGCTGGCGCAACGTGATCGCGGCAGCCGTGGTGAACGGCATCCCTGTTCCCTGCCTCTCCGCAGGTCTTGAGTATTACGACGGATACCGCACTTCACGCCTGCCCGCCAATCTGCTGCAGGCTCAGCGCGACTACTTCGGCGCCCACACCTACGAGCGCACCGACAAGCCCCGCGGCGAGTTCTTCCATACGAACTGGACCGGCGAGGGCGGGGATACCGTAGCAGGTACGTATATCGCATAGCGCGATATACGTACCTGCGGTATGGGCTTTCAGGGGCCCTGCGGACATACGCTCCAACATAAGAAAAGTGCTCCCGGTCCTACACGAAATGTACGACCGGGAGCATTTTTGGCCTTTTTTGCTCCCAGTCCTACAAAAAAATACCGACCGGGAGCACTTTATCTATTTCTTCCACCAGATGGCGAAGCCGAGGGAGAGCAGCGCTGCGACGGCGAGCTGGACCCAGAGCGCGGTGGAAATGAGTTCCATCTGCATGAGGCCGGCGGAGAGTACGAGGGCCTTGAGGCCGTAGTACAGGACCTTGCTCAACAGAATCGACAGGAATGTGGCGGCGCCCACTGCGGCTCGACCGGAAGAAGGGGCCGAAGACGCACGGTCAAGGGCCGAAGCGCCACGGCCGGCAGAGAAACGGCAGAAAGCGCGGGAAAGCCACACGAACAACAACACATTCACCGAGAGTTCAGCGGCGATCAGCAGGCATTTCGGAAAAACCGGATGCCCCGAAACCGCGAATGAAAACAGCGGAAGGGCCACCGCAAGCGCAAGGCCGTTTTTCCAGTTCCTGCTCACGAGAAGCGCGCCCAGTACGGCGACCCTCATGGGGTCCATCAGATAGAAGGGCAGCGCGGACAGGTGCGAAAGGGCCGGAACCGCGAAGATGAACAACAAGGCCGCGGCATCGGTCAGGCCGATGCCGAGAGCCTTTTTAGATACGGATACTGCCATCAATAGTTCTCTTTATGTACTTCAAAGTAGGACTGGGGATGTGCGCAGACAGGGCATACCGCAGGAGCCTTGGTGCCCACTACGATGTGGCCGCAGTTGCGGCATTCCCACACCTTGACTTCACTCTTCTCGAAGACCTGGGCGGTCTCGACGTTCTTGAGAAGGGCGCGGTAACGCTCCTCGTGACGCTTCTCGATGGCGGCGACCATGCGGAACTTGGCGGCGAGAGGCTTGAAGCCTTCAGCCTCGGCGGTCTTAGCGAAATCTTCGTACATGTCCGTCCATTCGTAGTTCTCGCCATCGGCGGCGGCGGCAAGATTAGCGGCGGTGTCGCCTATGCCCTCGAGTTCCTTGAACCACATCTTGGCATGCTCTTTTTCGTTTTCTGCGGTCTCGAGGAAAATGGCAGCGATCTGCTCGAAGCCTTCCTTCTTTGCGGCAGATGCAAAGTAGGTGTATTTGTTGCGTGCTTGGGATTCTCCGGCGAATGCGGCCTGGAGGTTCTTTTCGGTCTGGGTACCGGCGTACTTGTTAGCCATAATTCTTTTGTATTAAATGTATCATACAAATATAACAATTATTCAAGTAAGCCGTCAATAAAATG
>ONFK01000117.1 GCA_900317065.1 uncultured Bacteroidales bacterium | reverse complement strand
GCCTGCATCCATTTGACGCATTGCCTGGACATACTTTGGGTAATTCTCGTTCTTTTTCATAACCCTTTCTTTTTGTCCAACTTTTGGGGCGCAGATCAAAATTGTAGGACCGGGAGCGTTTTTGGCCTTTTTTGCTCCCGGTCGGTCATTTTTTGTAGGACCGGGAGCACTTGTCATTATTTCGCGAATTCAGAAAGGATGTTCAGGATGACCTGCGAGGCCTTCTCCATACTCTCGAGAGGAACCCATTCCATCTTGCCGTGGAAGTTCAGGCCGCCGGCGAAAATGTTGGGGCAGGGCAGACCGCGGAAAGAGAGATTGGCGCCGTCGGTGCCGCCGCGGATGGGCTGCACGCGAGGTTCAAGACCGGCATCTGCGATGGCCTTTCGGGCGATTTCCACAATCTGATAGTGCGGCTCCACCTGCTCGCGCATGTTGTAGTACTGGTCTTTCAGCACCAGAGTGGCCGTGCCGGCGCCGTACTTGGCGTTGATGAAATCGGCGCACTGCTGCATCTGCACCTTCTTCTTCTCGAAAAGTTCCCGGGAATGGTCGCGGATGATGTAGGCGAAGTCCGCCTCCTCTACGCTCCCCTTGAAGGAAATCAGATGGAAGAATCCCTCGTAGCCCTCGGTGTATTCGGGGCGCTGCTCCACGGGAAGGAGGGAATTCAGTTCCTGGCCGATGAGGATGGCGTTGCGCATCTTGCCCTTTGCGGTGCCGGGATGCACGTTGCTGCCCTGGATATGGATCTTCGCGGATGCTGCGTTGAAGTTCTCGAACTCCAGTTCTCCCGCCTCGCCACCGTCCATGGTATAGGCATATTTGGCGTCGAACCTGGCCACGTCGAACCTCACCACGCCGCGTCCGATCTCCTCGTCGGGAGTGAAACCGATGCGGATGTGGCCGTGCCTGAACTCGGGATGAGCCATGATGTACTGCACCGCATCCATGATTTCGGCCACACCGGCCTTGTCGTCGGCGCCGAGAAGCGTCGTGCCGTCGGTGGTGATGATGGTCTCGCCCAAATGACGGAGCAGTTCCGGGAATTCGGAAGGCTTCAGAGCCAGCCCGGGCACACCCTTGAGGGGGATGTCGGATCCGTCATAGTTCTTGATTATCTGGGGTTTGACATTCTCGCCGGAGGCGTCGGGAGCGGTATCCACATGGGCGATGAATCCGACCGCAGGCAGGTCTGCGGCCACGTTCGAAGGGATGCGTCCCATGACGTATCCGTATTCATCGAGTTCAGCCTCTACTCCGAGTTCATTCAGCTCCTTGCACAGGAGTTTCAGCAGGTTCAGCTGCTTGCTCGTCGAGGGCTGGCTCTCCGATTCCTCGTTGCTCTGGGTGTCGATTGCCACGTACCTCAGAAATCTGTCCAGAATCTGTTCCATCTGTATCATATTTTGGTTTGTTCTTTCGTGCTTCGCGCGCCTTTTTCTTCGCATACTTCTTCCGGTAGCGCTCGACATACTTTTCCAGCTTGCGGGCATCTTCCTCATCCTGAATGCGCTGCTTCTCCGCGACCTTCTCGTCATGCTTCTTCTTGCGCTCGAGTTTCTTCTGCTCCTTCACGGCCGCCTTTGCAGCATCGATGGAATCTGCCGCAGCCCAGCGCGCCTCGCGGGCGGCGACACGGGCCTGATATGCGGCCTCGCGTGCTTCCGCCTTCTCTTTCTGCTTCAGCTTGCGAAGTTCATGTTCGGTAAGCGCCCGGGGGATGCTGTCGTTGCGCGACAAGGAGTCGGGAATCCCGGCAAGGGCGGCAGTATCGCGCATAGCCAGGGAATCGAGCACGGCCGTAGTGTCGCGCAGGGCCAGGGAATCGCGCAAGGCCAGGGAGTCGCGCAGGGCGAGGCTGTCGCCGAGAGCTGTCGAGTCGGGGATGTCCGACTCCGCTGGATTTTCCCGGACAGAATTGCGGGTAGCCTTCGGCCTGTTCTTCGCGGCTTCGAGGGCTGCGTAGACCTTCTTCATGTAGCCCGGGAAATACAGTTCCGTCTGCCGGAAAGAGGTCTTGGGCCTCTTCTCATACTCCTCCCTCTGCGAGATCCGCACCTTGAGGTCGGTGATGTCCTCCTTGCCCTTGGGCTGGAGATCCGGCTTCCAGTCGAAGCCCTTCATCTTGCGGTCGCTCTCCAGCAGCTGAGGCAGAGGATAGGCGTCGTTCTTGGGCGAATCGAAGTAATGTATGGTCTGCAGTTCGCCGTCCTTGAACCAGGCGGAGAGCATCTTGCAGTCCACCTTGTTCACGGTAGCGAACTCCTCCTTCTCCTTCAGGAAGAAGATGGCGTTCGCGCCGCCCATGGCATCGAATCGCCTGAGCGCTGAGGTGGTGTCGAAGTAGGCCATCACCTCCGTGGCGCGTATCTGGTCGAAGAGCGTCGGGGTTTCCTGCGTGATGATATAGGCGTTCGACATAAGGCTGGCCCGGTCGATGCCGGCGGAGTTAACCAGCACGCCTATGCTGTCGGCGGAATACTGACGGTTGCCGTCGTTCCAGACCACGGGATTGACGTAGAAGCGCGCGATGCTGTCCAGTTCGTTGAAGCGCATAGAGTCGCAGGCGACCTGGATGTCCTTGCGGAAGATCTTGACGTTCCCCACGCCCACCGCAAATCCGACGCGGCTGGTGTCCGGCGGAGGAAGATTCGCCAGGGAATCGGCGACGTGGATGGAGTCCGCACGTGCCTTGGCCAGCGAGTCGGCGAAGGCGTTCTGCACCAGCGCCGCGGAGTCCGGCAGGGTACGGAGGGAGTCCGGAGCCGGGGGCGTGCCGGGAAGAACGGCGGGTGCGTCGGCAGGCACTGGAGCCGGGGCGCCGGGCGTCTTTTCAGGCCCCTTGATTCCGCCCTTCGGCGCAGCTTTCCCCTGGCGGGCGAGCGCGGGATTGCTCTCCGCATTCTCCTCGGCCGCTTTCCTCGCAGCCTCCTCGGCGGCCACGATGGCCTTTCTCCGGTATTCCGACACCGGATCGCTGTGAATCTCCTCCAGCCTCTCTTCCGAGGCCTTGATCACCCCCTCGGGAATGTCGCATTTGCGCTGGGTGTAATATACCAGCCTGTCCGCGCCTATGTAGATGGTGTCCACCTTGGTGCGCTGCACTGAATCCGCCCCCATCACCTTGTCTTCGGTGCGCAGGGCCACGGCCGCCTCGCGCTGCAGGGTGACCTGCTTCAGCGAATCCTCGTAGAACAGCTCGTTGGCGAGCGCAAAGGCATTGCGGGTGGTGTCCTGCACCTGCACGCACCCCTGCATGAGGATATTGTTGGGGATGCGGTAGTAGTACAGGGAATCGCACCAGGATTCCTGCTCCTTCGACATCGCATGCACCATGCCGTTGAAGAAGAAGGTCTCCTCCAGGCGCTCGTACCATCCGCGGTCGGCCGAGAGCATGTTGTCGTCTTTCCAGAAATCTATCTTCTCCGGGAAGACCGCGCGGCTGTTTCCGGATTCATAGTCGATGCGGTTGCTCTTGATGAAGATGGAGTCCGTGAACATGTTCACATTGTTCTCGAACTGGAAGAATCCCTTCTTGGCGTCGTAGGAGCCGTCCGAGCTCTCGATTATCTGCCCGTCCTTGTCCTTCATGGCCGCCCCGCGCGAGAAGAATGCGAGGGAGTCCTTGGTATTGTAGTCCAGGAAGTGGGTGCGGAGGGTGTTGTGGTCCTTGTCCTCCAGCTGCACAAGCGTTCCGCGCGCCTGTATGAGGTCTTCGTCGATGATGTAGTCCATCTTGTCGGAGGTGAGGATGGTGCCCTCCTGCACCACCCGCACGTTGCCCCAGGCGTTGATAACCCTGGAATCCACGTTCCAGAGGGCCGTGTCGCAGATGAAGTAGGTGTTGTTGTGGAAGAAGGTGGCGTCGATGGTCTTGCGGAAGTTCATCCCGCCCTTCTCTATGAGTTCGAGGGATTTGGCCTTGATGAGGCGCACCAGACTGTCCTTCCGCTCAGTCTTGTTCTGGGCGGACAGGCCGGCGCACAACAGCAGCGCGATGGCAAGGGACGCTATTTTCTGACCTTTGCCTTCCATCCTTCGCGGGAGAAGTCGCAGTCCCCGAACATGGGGTCGATTACTATGTAGGTTTCCGCTATCTTGCCGTCGATGAACTTGTCGATGGCCTCCTGCTGCTTGATGTCGCGCACGTTATCCAGCAGTTCGGTGTAGTCGTTCTCGAACGAAGCCGGATGGGCGGGCAGCACCTTGTCCAGACGGACTATCTTGTAGACGAGATTTCCGTCGCGGCCCTCATTGTCGCGGGATACGATGGGCGCGGATATCTCCCCTTCCTTCAGGTCCTTGACGGCCGCGAAGTCCTCGGGCTTGATCTGGTCGATCTCGAAATAGGCGCTGCCGGTGTGGGGATCCGCCATCTGCCCGCCGTTGGTGCGGGTCGCAGGGTCCTCCGAGCGGTAGAACGCGACCGCCTCGAAGCTCATGTCCTTCTTCTCGATGACGGTCTTGAGGGAATCCAGCTCCTTGAAGGCCTTCTCCTGGTCTTCCTCGGTGTATTTGGGCTTGAGGAGGATATGGCGGGCGTTGAACATGTCTCCCTTCTTCTCGATGACCTCGATGATGTGGAAGCCGTCCGGAGTCTCCACTATCTGGGAGATGATTCCCGGTTTGAGCGACATGGCGGCGTCGGAGAATGCGGGCCAGAAGATGTCGCGGGAGGCCATCCCCAGCTCACCGCCCTTGCGGGAACTGCCGGGATCCTCGGAATAGAGGCGGGCCAGAGTGGAGAATTTCTCCCCGTTCATTATGCGCTCGCGAAGGGCCAGCAGCCTCTCCTTGCACTCCATCTTTGCGCGGGCCCTGTCGGGATAGATGCAGATCTGGCTCATCTTGTACTTGATGGGCACCACCGGCAGCTGGTCCACATCGACAGTGTCGAGGTACTGCTTGACGTCGTAGGGGGTGAGTTCGGGAATCTTCCCGGCAATCTCCATCTGCTCCTGCTGGATGAGGGAATTGTCCTCGAGCTGCGCCTTCCAGTCCTTCCGGAGCTGGTAGAGGCTCTTGCCGAAGTAGGCCTCGGCCTGCTCGTCGCCCCCGAGGGCCGTGCGCACGCGGGCCATCTGGTCGTTGAGATTGGCCTCGACCATGTCTGCATTGACGGTCAGGGAATCCAGGCGGGCCTGCATCAGGAAAAGCTTGCTCTGCATCATGTTCTCGAGCAGGTTGCAGCGTGTGAGACGGTCGGAAGACTGGCCCTGGGCGCGCATCATCTGGATTTCGTTCTCGATGTCGGATACGGTGATGAGCTCGTTTCCGACGACGGCGACGCTCTTGTCGATTGTCCTGTATCTCTGAGCTCCGGCCGGCACGATGCAGAAAGCGGCCGCGAGGAATGCTATGGCGTATTTAATTTTCATTCTTGTAGATGATGAATTCTTTCTTGTCCTGCGCGTTCTTAAGCAAGTCTTGTTCCAAATTGTTCAGGAGTTCGCGCTTTCTTTCGCTGAGGATGTTGTCCCGGATGGAATTCCGGCAGAATTCCAGCGGAGCCTGCCCCTTGTACTGGATCGCGAACACATAGGCCGCGCGGGTCTCGCCACGGTCTTCGTAATTGAAGATTATGTACTTGTCCTTGAGTTTGCCGAGCATGGTGCTGTAGTCGGTGCCGAACTCGCGTGCAAGCACGGCGGCATCCATCCAGCTGTCCGAACTGTCGAAGAAGCGCGGCGCCGACACGTAGGCCAGACTGTCCAGGTCCTTGAGGTCCTGCCCGCCTTCGGAGGGGAGTTTCTCGAGGATTTCATCGTAATTGGGAGAGTCGGTCATGATGT
>ONFK01000192.1 GCA_900317065.1 uncultured Bacteroidales bacterium | reverse complement strand
AATATCTCGCTCGAGCTCTACAAACTGGAGAACTTCACTTTCACGAGTGCAATCATCATCTTCTCCTACATACTCCTGCTGACGACGGTGATGATGCTCGTGCAGATGCTCACACCGGTATTCTCCAGGAGGCCGGCCATAAGGATAGCGCTTTCCGTTTTCGGGGCTGTCCTCTTCGTGAGCCAGACGGCGTCTCTCGGCCTCAAGAAGGAGCAGGCAAGCCTGGAGGTCTGGGCCCGGAGGCTGGCGGTAAGCAGGGATATCTCTTTGGAAATGCGCCTGCGCTCGGTCGAGGAACGCATCGCGGCCGACCCCATCATAGCTTCGCTGTCGGTGCTCGAAAACGGCGGCGCCAGCATCAGCAACCGCCTGGAAGAAAGCTATATGCGCCGCATAATGCAGGACTACGACGTGACCGTGTCGCTGAAGGCGGAAGATTTCGCCCGGCTGGGCTCTTCGGAGCCGATAGCTCCGAATTCGCGCTTCTCCTTCGTCGATGCCGGCAACGGATTCGTCACCTATCTCGGCGCGTTCTATTTCAATCTGGGGAACTACGGGTTCAGCCGCGTGCTTATTACGATAGAACAGAAAAGCGACTGGAAATACAGCGGTTACGCCAGTATCATAGGTCCAACGCTTCCCGGCGAGGTCCTGATCCCGGCGAAGTATTCTTTTGCGCGTTACGATGACGGGAAACTCCTGACTTTCAGGGGCAACTATGCATATCCCGTGAAGATGAACGAGTCTCTCCGCGAGCTCGGCCGTGTCAAGGGCAGGGATTGGGTGCATTTTATCTACAAGGTGACCCCGACCGAGACGGTGGTAATCTCCCGGCAGAAGATAAAGACCATAAACTATGTGATATCCGTGATATTCATAGGTCTGCTCTGCTTCATCTTCTTTACTCTGGTATCCATGCGCAAGGCCCGCCGCAGGGCCTTCGGCCAGAGTTATTTCCAGACCAGGATACGCATGGTGGTGCTGGTCTCCCTGGTGCTGACACTGGTCACGATGGCCGCGGTGAGCATGGTCTTCGTCATCAACCGCAACGAGGTGAACAGGAATACGCTAATGTCGGAGAAGATCAATTCCATACAGGCGTCGGTGTCCGCCAGGATACGCGGGACGCTGAGGGAATCGGATCTGCGAACGCCGGAAATGATGCGCATAATAAGCGATGTGGGAGGCAATACAAATTCCGACATCACCCTGTATTCTCATTCCGGAATGGTGATGATGTCGACGGCTCCCGACGTGTTCTACCAGATGACCGTAGAGCCCAGGATGGATCCCGAGGCGTATGTCTCGATAGTGAAGAACACCAGCCGCTACTTCATACACAAGGAAAGGATAGGCAAGAGGACCTTCTACAGCATGTACGCGCCCCTGCTCGGGGAAGACGGATCGGTGCAGGCCATAATCTGCTCGCCCTATACCGACGAAAGCTACGATTTCGAATCGTACGTCGTAAGCCATTCCCTGATGATAGTCTCGCTGTTCATTTTCCTGCTGCTGGTGGCGACGTTCATGGTGTCCCGCGTGCTTGCGCTGATGTTCAAGCCGCTGGTAGAGATGGGAACCAAGATGGATTCCGCGGGGAGCGGGGAGCTCGAGTACATCCAGTACAACAGCAAGGATGAGATTTCCGGCCTCGTGAATGCCTACAACAACATGGTGACCGAGCTCCGCGAGAGCACCCGCCAGCTGGCTCAGGCGGAGCGCGACAAGGCGTGGAGCGGAATGGCCCGGCAGGTCGCCCACGAGATCAAGAATCCTCTCACTCCGATGAAGCTCCAGATACAGCGCCTGATGCGTCTCAAGAGCAAGGGAGACGAGAGCTGGCAGGACAAATTCGACGAAAGCAGCAAGACTCTGCTCGATCACATCGACATGCTTACGGAGACCGCCAACGAATTCTCGACCTTCGCGAAGCTGTATTCGCAGGAGCCGGATGAAATCAACCTTTCGGCCCTCCTGCAGGAAGAGTTGTCGATGTTCGACAACAGGGACGGCTTCAAGTTCGAGTACATAGGCCTGGAAGATGTCATGGTGATGGGACCGAAGCCGCAGTTGACCCGGGTTTTCGTGAATCTCATCAGCAATTCCGTGCAGGCCATCGCCGGGCATGGCGACGCCGAAGGCACGGTGCGCGTGAGTCTCCGCAATTCCATCACCGAAGGCTACTACGACATTGTGTTCGAGGACAGCGGCCCGGGTGTGGCCGAAGAGAATATCGACAAGTTGTTCACTCCGAACTTCACCACCAAAAACGGCGGCAGCGGCCTGGGCCTCGCCATATCGCGCAGCGTGCTCGAGCGTTGCAAGGCAACGATCTCCTACAGCCGGTCTTTCTCCCTGGGCGGAGCTTGCTTCACTATTCTCTACCCGAAGGAATAAATATCGAAATTTTCGTTATCTTTGTAGTATGAAGATAACGGATGCAAAGTTCGCCGGCAGTTGTACGAGGGTTTCCGCAAAACCCAAGCGCAGGCTGCCCGAATTTGCTTTCATAGGCAGGTCGAACGTGGGCAAGAGTTCCCTCATCAACATGCTCACGGGAAACAGCCGGCTGGCCATGACGTCTTCCACTCCCGGCAAGACCAAGCTGATCAACCATTTCATCGTCAACGACAGTTGGTATCTGGTGGACCTTCCCGGCTACGGCTACGCCAGGATGAGCCAGAAGGCGCGCGAGGAGCTGCGGCTGATGATAAACGACTACATTCTCGGCTCGGAGGAAATGGTATGCCTCTTCGTCCTGGTCGATTCCCGTTTCGACATCACGAAGACGGACCTCGACTTCATCGCCGGCCTGGGAGAAAACGGAGTGCCGTTCTCCATTATCTTCACGAAGTGCGACAAGCAGAGCGCCACGGCTACGGCCGCACAGATAGAAAGGGACAGGCAGATACTCCTTCGGGATTGGGAGCCGCTTCCGCCGATGTTCGCGAGTTCATCGGAAAAGAAGGCGGGGCGCGACGAGATCCTCGACTATATCGGAACATTATTGTCAGACAAGTAATATTATGCAACACGAACACAGAATGCTGGTTTTCAGCTGCAAGGCGTCACAGGCCTTTGCGGAAGAAGTTGTAAAGTATCTTCAGGAAACTGAGGGGGTGGACGATGAACACATAGTTCTCGGAGCCCTTGATGTCGACAAATTCAGCGACGGAGAGTTCCAGCCGTCATACCGCGACAGCGTCCGCGGCGCAACGGTGTTCCTCATCCAGAGTACCTTCCCCCCGGCGGACAACCTGATGGAACTGCTGCTTTGCATCGATGCCGCCAAGCGCGCATCCGCCGACAAGGTAATCGCGGTGATGCCGTATTTCGGATGGGCCCGCCAGGACCGCAAGGACCGTCCCCGCGTGAGCATCGGAGCCAAACTCGTCGCCAACCTCCTGCGCGCGGCGGGCTGCGACCGGGTCATGACTTGCGACCTTCACGCCGACCAGATCCAGGGCTTCTTCGACATCCCGGTCGACCACATCTACGGCAGCGGAGTGTTCGTGAAGGCCATTTCCGAGTCGACGAAGTTCGCGAACCTCGCGATCGCCGCACCCGACATGGGAGGAGCTAAGCGCGCCAACGCCTATTCCAAGTTCTTCAGCAAACGCCGCGACTGCCCCGTCATCATCTGCCACAAGACCCGTGAACGCGCCAACGTGGTGGCAGAGATAAAGGCCATAGGCGAGGTCGAGGGCAAGGACGTTGTGATAGTGGACGACATGATAGATACCGCCGGCACTCTCTGCAAGGCCGCCGAGGTGCTCAAGAAACTGGGCGCCAAGAGCGTGCGTGCCTGCGCAACCCACGG
>ONFK01000013.1 GCA_900317065.1 uncultured Bacteroidales bacterium | reverse complement strand
TGATTTTAGAAAAATAAATCATAGTAATTAAATAAGAAATTTCTTTCGTATTTCCTTAGAAGTCATCATAATAATTATCGGTATCTAAAGTACAATCCTGCAAAGATACTTCTTTTTTGGGAAAAGGCTTTCAAAATCCGCCGAAAAGCCGTATCTTTGATATGTCATTCAATCCTATGTTCCGTATGAATAAAATAGACGTCGTCCTTGGCCTCCAATGGGGAGACGAAGGAAAGGGTAAAGTCGTGGACTGCCTTACCCCTGACTACAAGGCAGTTGCAAGATTCCAGGGAGGCCCCAACGCCGGGCACTCGATCAGCATCGGAGGGCGCAGCCACGTGCTGCACACCGTCCCCTCGGGCATTTTCCGCGAGGGAGTGCTCAACATCATCGGCAACGGCGTGGTGGTCGATCCTGTCATCCTCCAGGACGAAATCAGCAAGATAGAGGCCCTCGGCATAGACATCACCGGGAGGCTCATCATCTCGAAGCGCGCTCATCTCATACTCCCGACCCACAGGGCCCTGGATGCGGCGAGCGAGGCTTCCAAGGGCAAGGCAAAGATAGGCTCCACCCTCAAGGGGATAGGCCCCTGCTACATGGACAAGACGGGGCGGAACGGGCTCCGCTTCGGCGACATACTCCTCCCCGAATTCGAGCAGAAGTATCTGGCCCTCAAGCAGAAGCACCAGCAGCTGCTCTCGCACTACAAGGACTTCTCGATGTTCAATACCGACGACTACGAGCAGAAGTGGTTCGAGGCCGTGAACGCCCTCCGGCGCTTCCCCTTCGTCGACACCGAGTTCCTCGTGAACAGGGAGCTGAACGCAGGCACTCCCATCCTGGCCGAAGGCGCCCAGGGGTCGCTGCTCGACGTCGAGTTCGGCTCCTATCCCTTCGTGACATCTTCCAACACCCTCGCCGCGGGCGTTTGCTCCGGCCTCGGCGTGGCCCCTTCGAGGATAGGCAAGGTCTACGGCATCTTCAAGGCCTACTGCACCCGCGTGGGCAGCGGTCCCTTCCCAACCGAACTCTTCGACGAGACGGGTGAGGCCCTGCGCAGCATAGGCAAGGAGTTCGGAGCGACCACCGGACGTCCGCGCCGCTGCGGCTGGCTCGACATGGTGGCCCTCAAATACGCCGTGATGATGAGCGGGGTCACCGACCTTATAATGATGAAGTCCGACGTGATGGACGGCTTCGACACCGTCAAGGTCGCCACCTCCTATATAGTCAACGGCAAGGAAACGGACGAGTATCCCTACGACGGCGGCGCCAACGCCCAGCCCGTCTACACCGAGTTCAAGGGCTGGAAGAAGGACATCAGCGGCATACGCAGCTTCGACGCCCTCCCCGCCGAACTCAAGGACTACATCGCATTCATCGAAAAAGAAACAGGCTGCCCCGTGCGGATCGTATCCGTAGGGCCGGATCGCGAAGCCATAATCTCCAGATAAAATGAACACTATCCTCAGCACTGATTTCAAGTTCCCCGGACAGAGGGGCAAGTATACCGGCAAGGTCCGCGACGTGTACGACCTCGGCGACAAGATCGTAATGGTGGCGACCGACCGCATCTCCGCATTCGACTGCGTGCTACCCAAGGGCATCCCCTACAAGGGGCAGATCCTCAACAGGATAGCCGCCATGTTCCTGGACGCCACCGCCGACATCATCCCCAACTGGAAGGTTTCGGTGCCTGATCCGGCGGTCACGATAGGCCACAGGTGCGAGCCCTTCAAGGTGGAGATGGTCATCCGCGGCTGCCTCACCGGGCACGCCTGGCGCGAGTACGCCGAGGGCAAACGCAGCCTCTGCGGAGTGCCTCTCCCGGAAGGAATGAAAGAGAACGAGCGCTTCCCCGAACCCATCATCACCCCCACCACCAAGGCGGACGAAGGGCACGACCTGGACATCTCCCGCGAGGAGATCATCGCCAGCGGCCTGGTGGGCGCGGAGGACTATGCGCAGATCGAGGCCTACACCCGCGCCCTCTTCGCAAGGGGCTGCGAGATGGCTGCGAAGCGCGGGCTCATCCTCGTGGACACCAAGTACGAGTTCGGCAAGAAGGACGGCCGCATAATGCTTATGGACGAGGTGCACACCCCCGACTCCTCCCGCTACTTCTACGCGGAGGGCTACGAGGAGCGCATCGCCCGCGGAGAAAAGCAGAAGCAGCTCTCCAAGGAATTCGTGCGCGAGTGGCTGATGGCGAACGGCTTCAACGGCGGCGCCGGACAGAGCGTGCCGGAGATGACCCCCGAGGTCGTGGACGGCATCAGCAAGCGCTACATCGAGCTCTACGAGCACGTCACCGGCCAGGCGTTCAACGGCTCCGACCGCACGGCCGCGGAAATGGAAAAGAACATCCTCTCGGCACTATGATAGAAAGGTATTCCCGCCCGCAGATGAGGGCGATCTGGACAGAAGAAAACAAATTCAACGCCTACCTCAAGGTAGAGATCCTCTCCTGCGAGGCCTGGAGCAAACTCGGGGTGATTCCCGAGGAAGACGTACGCAAGATCGCGGAGAAGGCGCGTTTCGACGTGGAGCGCATCCGCGAAATCGAGGAGCAGACCCGCCACGACGTGGTAGCCTTCACCCGCTGCGTGAGCGAGAGTCTCGGCGAGGAGAAGAAGTGGGTGCACTACGGGCTGACCTCCACCGACGTGGTGGACACCGCCAACGGCTGGCTCATCCGCCAGGCGGACGAAATCCTCCTCCAGGACATCAAGGCATTCATGGAGATACTCCGCCGCAGGGCTCTGGAATTCAAGGATACCCCCTGCATCGGCCGCACCCACGGCATACATGCGGACATCACCTCCTTCGGCCTCAAGTGGGCCCTCTGGTACGAGGAGATGAAACGCAATCTCGAGCGCTTCGAACTGGCCCGCAAGGGCGTGGAAGCCGGCAAGATGAGCGGCGCGGTAGGCAACTTCGCCAACATCCCTCCGGAAATCCAGGACTACGTGTGCGGGAAGCTGGGCATCGAGAGCGCCAACATCTCCACCCAGGTGCTCCAACGCGACAGGCACGCCTTCTACCTCTCCACGCTCGCCGTCATCGCATCCTCCATAGAGCAGATGGCGATGGAGGTACGCAGCCTGCAGCGCACTGAAGTACGCGAGGCGGAAGAGGCTTTCCGCAAGGGGCAGAAGGGCTCCAGCGCGATGCCGCACAAGCGCAACCCCATAGGCAGCGAGAACATCTGCGGCTGCGCCCGGGTGATGCGAGGCTACATGGCCACCGCGAACGAGAACGTCGCACTCTGGCACGAGAGGGACATCTCCCACTCCAGCACCGAACGCATCATACTCCCGGACGCCACCGAACTGCTGGACTACATGCTCACCCGCTTCGGCGGCATACTCGACAACCTGGTGGTCTACAAGGACAAGATGCTGCAGGACATCTACATGACCAACGGCGTAATCTTCGCCCAGAGGGTGATGAACGCCCTGATAGGCAAGGGCCTGTCCCGAGAGCAGGCATACGACACGGTGCAGCCCCTGGCGATGAAGGCCTGGAGCGAGCATGTCGACTATGCCGGGCTGCTGAAAAGCAGCGAAGCGGTCACCGCCCTGCTCTCTACGCAGGAAATCGACGACTGCTTCACGCTGGATTACTATTTCAAGAACGTAGACTACATCTTCCGGAGGGTGGGGATACTCGCCTGATTCAGAAAGCTACAGTCAGACCGCCCGTCAGAGTGCCACCCAGGTTACGCACACCGGCGGCAGGAAACGCGTCTCGGATGGTCTTTGAGGGACATTTCCAAGGAGTTCGGAATACATCCAAATACACTGTCTCGTTACCTGGAATGCACGAAGAACAATAAATAATATATGTCGCGCACGCGCGAGGAAGAGCATTTTTTAAATTTTCTTAAAAATTTTTTCGCTTACAATTATAAAGCAAAATACCAAAAAACACTTATAATTCATAACAGCGTTTTTAAAAAAATGGAAGGAAACCGCAATCCTTGCACCAAAATATTGAATTGCTTTCAGTTAAACAAGTTTATGGAAAGTTTGGAATTGTAAGATATTTTTCCGAAATTGCCGGCTCAAGTTGCCCAATTAAACCCTCGTTTATTGGTGCTGTGATTTAGGCTAAGTATAGTTAGTATAGTTTATTGTTTAATTAAAAAAATGGCTTATGAGAAAATTTAAGCTCTTAATCTCAACTGTTGCCGCAGCGCTTATCGTGTCCGTGCAGGCTTTTGCACAGAATATCACGGTGAAAGGCGTTGTCTCCGACGAGAACGGGGACCCCGTTCCTTCGGCAGCAGTTCTGGTGGCCGGGACAACCAAAGGTACGACCACTAATCTCGATGGCTCTTATTCCATCGCTGTTCCGAGCAACGGTTCCCTCGTATTTTCCTCCATCGGATATGCGGAGCAGAACGTGGCCGTGAACGGACAGGCCGTAATCAACATCGTCCTCAAGGAAGATGCCGAGTACCTCGACGAAACCATCGTCGTGGCATACGGTACGGCGACGAAAAGTTCCTTCACGGGTTCCGCCGCGATGGTCAAGTCCGATGTGATCGAGAAGAAAATCGCCACGAACGTCACGAGCGCCCTTGCAGGTACCACTCCCGGCGTGCAGCTCTTCTCCGCATCCGGAGACCCTACCGGCAACTCGGCATCGATCCGCATCCGCGGTTTCGGTTCCTACCTTGCCAGCAGCGCCCCTCTGCTTATCGTGGACGGCGCCCCCTACCAGGGTTCCATTTCCGATATCAATCCTTCCGATGTTGAAAGCATGTCCGTGCTTAAGGACGCAGCCGCAGCCGCCATCTACGGCAACCGCGGTGCAAACGGCGTCATCCTCATCACCACCAAGAAGGGCAAAATAGGCGAGGCTGTCGTCAAATTCGACGCAAAAGTCGGTGTGAACTCCCGTCTTATCCCCAACTACGATGTCATCGACGATCCGGCCGAGTACTACGAGACCTGGTACAAGCTCCTGTACGGCAATTACTACTACAGCGGGCACTCCGTAGCGGAGAGCTATGCCTATGCCGACAAGAACTTGCTGGACGAGACAAACGGAGGTCTTGGTTATCAGGTATATACCGTGCCTGCAGGCGAGTTGTTCATCGGGCGCAACTTCAAGCTGAACCCCAACGCGACCCTTGGCTACAGCGACGGCACCTACTACTACACACCCGATGACTGGTATGCTGAGACATACCACAACTCGGTCCGCAAGGAATACAACGTTTCGGCATCCGGAGCCACCAACCGCTTCAACTACTTCGCAAGCGCAGGCTACCTGGACGATACGGGTATCATCAACAATTCCGAGTTCCAGCGTTATACCGCCAGGGTGAACGCTGAATATCAGGCAAAGAAATGGCTGAAGTTCTCGACCAACATGGCGTTCACTCACAGCCAGTCTGAATCTGCAAACTTCGGAGCGGAAAACTGGGGATCCTCCGGCAACCTCTTCTACATCGTCAATACGATGGCGCCTATCTATCCTCTGTACGTGCGTACTCCCATACTCAACGATGCGGGCGACGTAATCGGCAGCGAAATCATGAAGGAGAACGGACGCACCGTCTATGACGCACTCCAGACGAACTTCAAACGTGCGGCAGGTACCGGCAACGCCGTCCGCGACAACGAGTACAACCGTTCCACACGCTACGACGACGTATTCTCCGGCAAGTGGGGCGTAGTTGCGACTCCTTTCAGAGGGCTCACCCTTACTGCCAACCTGTCCGCGACATCCGACATCTACCGCACCAACACCCTGTATTCCGTATTCGGTTCCGGCAGCAGCGTAGACGGCCAGGCATCTGTTTCCAGCGGACGCAACTTCTTCGTCAACGAACAGTATCTCGCAGAATACAAGAAGGCGTTCGGAGCCAACAGCTTTGACGTCCTCTTCGGTTATGAGAAATATCACTACATTTCCCAGGGCCTCAGCGGATCAAGCACAAGGCTGTTCGATCCGTTCATCGGTGAAATCAACAACGGCGACGGTCCCAAGACCGAGACCAACGTGGCCTCCAACACAAACAAGTTCCTTACCGAAGGTTTCTTCGTGCGCGGTCAGTATGACTATGCAGGCAAGTACTTCGCCAGCGCATCCTTCCGCCGCGACGCCTCCTCACGCTTTGCCGAGGGACATCGCTGGGGCAATTTCTGGAGTGTCGGCGCAGCTTGGCTCGTCAGCCAGGAGAACTTCATGAAGAACGTTTCCTGGGTGGATATGCTCAAGTTCAAGGTCAGCTACGGCGAGCAGGGTAACGACGACCTCGGTTCCCTCTTCCCTTATTCCGACCAGTATTCACACTCCTACAATCCCGAAACGAAGACCTACTCTCTCCGTCTTACCTACAAGGGCAACCCCGAAATCACCTGGGAGACCAACGCCAACCTCAACGCCGGTGTAGATTTCGAATTGTTCGGAGGCAAGTTGAACGGTAGCGTAGAGGCCTTCACAAGAACTACCCGCGACCTTCTCTATTCCAAGGACGTTCCTCTTTCCGCAGGTAACCCGACCGGATCCATCTATGTCAACGTAGGTGAACTGAAGAACACCGGTATCGAGGCATCCTTCGACGGCAGCATCATCAGCAACAAGAACTTCCTCTGGACCTGGAATGCAAACGTAGGACACTACAAGAACGAGTTCACCAAACTCGACGAGAGTGTTCCCGAAGAAGGTCTGCCGGGCAGCTACAGCATCATCAAGGTAGGCGGATCGCGTTACAACGCATACATGTACAAATTCGCAGGCGTAGATGAGCAGACCGGCAAGGCTCTGTATTACTATAAGGATGAAGACGGCGTCGTGAACACTACCGACGACTTCGGAAAAGCGACCAAGTTCGACCTCGGGACCGTTCTTCCCAAACTTTACGGTGGATTCGGAACCAGTTTCAATGCTTACGGATTCGACCTCTCCGTTCAGTTCTCATATCAGTTGGGCGGCAAATTCTACGATGGAACATATCAGCAGCTCATGCTCAGCCAGAATCAGGCAGGCAACGCAATCCACAAGGATATCCGCAATGCATGGACTCCCGAAAATACCAAGACCGACGTTCCTCGTCTTGACGCCGACTATTCAGTGGGCCAGAGCGCAATCGACCGCTTCCTCATCAGCTCCAACTATCTCTCCCTCAACAACGTGACCCTGGGCTACACCCTGCCGAGGAAACTCGTCAACGCAATCAGCCTCCAGTCGGCACGCGTCTATGTTGCAGGTGAAAATCTCGCCGTTCTCTCCGCTCGCAAGGGTGTCGACCCTCGCTTCAGCACTGGTATCGGCAGTTTCCAGTACGGTTCCGGCGCCGCGCAGAGTTACTACTCCGCAATGCGCACTGTAACCGCAGGTATTACTCTTACTTTCTAACAAAGGAGGAATGATTATGAAACTGAACAAATATATCATCACCGGCCTCGCAGTCACTGCTCTCGCAGCAGCCTCCTGCTCCGATTTCGATGAAATCAAACCTGCAGGCGGCACCCTTGTAGCCGCTCAGGTCCAGGAGACTTCCGCAGCCATCACAGAAAGGGCTACCGCCGCTTTCGGCGCCCTCTATACCCAGATCGGTCTTCCGTGTTCCGTGTTTGGAACTTCTCAGGACCGACCGGACGACTGGGGTATACTTCAGGCTCACTTCAGCAATGATCTTGAAGGTCCCGACGCCTGGATTCCGGATATCAATTACAACTGGTTCTCCGCTTGTGGCCAGTACACATCGAGAACTCCTTCTTATGCCAATCCTTATGTCCGTTATGCGGCACCTTACAACCTCATCGCAGCCGTCAACGACTTCGTAGTGCAGTTCCCTGAAGATGCGGAGGGAGAGGTCAAATACATGGTGGCGCAGGCATACGCCCTGAGGGCCTTCGCATATTGGATTCTCGTCAACGACTTCCAGTTCGGGCCCACCGTCGCAGGCGACAAGCCGGCAGTTCCTATCGTAACTCCGCAGACCATCGACACCGCCAACAATCCCCGTGCTACTGTAAATGAGGTTTATGAACTGATGATCGGAGATCTCACCTATGCCATCGAGAATCTGGACGGATATGAGCGCCCCAATGCTTCTTACATCAACGTACAGGCGGCAAAGGCTCTCCGTGCAAGGCTTTACCTCGCCCAGGGCGAGTGGCAGAAGGCTTACGACGACGCCGTAGCTGCAGCGGACGGTTTCTCCCCCGCCACCATTGCGGAGGTCTCGGTTCCTACTTTCAAGGACATCTCCGAGCATAACTGGATCTGGGGTTACGACATGACCACCGAGAACGCATCCATCGAGCCCAGTGCGACAAATTCTTCATGGCTCCGTTCCTTCTCCGGCAATGCATATGCTGCCGCCGTGGACTGCTATACCAGGATCAACAGCATGCTCTACAACAAGATTCCCGATACCGACGTACGCAAGGGCTGGTGGCTCGACACTAAGGCTTATTCTCCTCTCCTCAATACCCTTACCTGGGATTCCGCGAGCGGACAGGATATTGTTGGTCTTGAAATCGAGGACACGAAGGTGGCCATGACTCCTTATGTGAACGTCAAGTTCGGTTGCAATTCCTGCGGTACCATCCTCAACGATGAAGACACACCTCTCGTCCGCGTAGAAGAAATGATACTCGTCCAGGTTGAATGCCTTGCCCACCTCAACAAGACCGACGAGGCCAAGACGCTGCTGACGAATTTCGTCAAGACTTACCGCGATCCTTCCTACACCATTCCTTCG
The DNA here is from genome assembly GCA_900317065.1 of uncultured Bacteroidales bacterium. Classification (GTDB taxonomy): domain Bacteria; phylum Bacteroidota; class Bacteroidia; order Bacteroidales; family UBA932; genus Cryptobacteroides. The sequence goes on along the minus strand of ONFK01000013.1, from coordinate 6,474 downwards.
GAGGACGTCCGTTCCTTCGAAAACGAAATCTGGTTCCAGCGCCGCGTCGAGCTCTGGGGTGAAGGCCTTTCCAGGTATGATCTCCGCCGTCTTGACAAACCCATGGTTCGTTTCCGCAACGACGCCTCAAGCACCAACTTCCCGGCGAAGTTCCGTTTCAACATGAAACACGACGACGGCTATGCACTGATGCGCTTCTCTCAGTATGAGACCAATACCAATTTCGGCATTGTCGACAACGAAGACGGAAAACTGCCAGAAGTCGACCAGAATCCGGAACTTACCGACGGTGTGAATTAATTAAATACATTTAAACAAGAATCACTATGAGACTTAACAGATATTTGCTTGCGGCTTCTGCTTCCTTGATTGCCTTCGCGGCATGCCAGAAGGAGTATGAGCCCTACGAAAAAGGTCCTGAGGATTCAGAGGGAACCAAGACTGAAGTTTACTTCATCGACGCCCCTTCGGCAGTGGAATTAACCACCGAAGACAAGACCTATACCGTTACTCTCGGACGCGATGTCACCACCGGCGCTCTTACAGTCCCGGTAGAGGTCGTATTCAACCAGTACGACGCATTTATCGTGCCCGAAAGTGTCACTTTCAACGACGGTGAGGCGACCGCAGCCCTCGAGATCAACATCGAAGCTGTCGAAGCGGCCAAGGCTTCCATCATCGAAGTGAGAATCCCGTCCGATTATTACTATCTCTACAAGGAGTATACAACTGCCAATGTTTCCAACAGCTTCAAGGCGTCCATTACCAAGATTACCTGGGAGACCATCGATACCGGCGTGTACAGTTCATGCTACCTTGGCGACAGGGAAAATGTAGACCTTCAGGCATGCAAGGAAGTACCCGGACGCTACCGTTTCGTGGATCCTTTCGGTGCAGGCACGAACATCGAGTTTATCACAACCGGCAAGGAGCAGGACAACACCGATCCCGGCACGAACTACTACGAGCAAACCGGAAAATACTACAACGTAACCGTGAGCGCCCAGCAGACCGGAGTCACTCATCCCACTTACGGCCCGATTTTCATCATCGATGTCGCGACACAGCAGGCGAACAACGGTTATCTTAAATACAACATGTTCTTCACCGAGAGTCATTACGCACAGATCTATGTCCGTTATGGTGTATCTGCAGGATACCTCAAAACCGACGACGACGTGTTTATCCCGAATTCCATGCTTGGCGAATAGCAATCAGGCATTTTGAAAAAGGCGGCCTCATTTTGACCGCCTTTTTTTTATCTTTGCAACAATATGAGACATTTCATCCCTGCAGCCTTCATGGTCCTTCCGGTTTTGGCCGGCATCTCATGCAGTCCGAAAGAAAAAGAGCCCGAAGGACCGACCATTCTCAAACTCAGCCCGGCGAGCAAGTCGTCCGAGCCCTGTCTCGCACATGAGGTGACTTTCACTGTCACCTGCGACGGAGAATTTGAAATTGCACTGGAAGATCAATCCTGGGCAAGTGTCAAAAGCATAGGCGAACCGAAGAACGGGGCCAGCACCCTCACCCTGGCGCTTGCCGACAATACAGGCAAATCTTCCAGGACACAGACCATAACCGCCACCGGAGGAAAACTCACCGCAAGTTCAAAGCTTACGCAACTTGCTCTTGGAGATGTCCTTCCGGCAGATAAAGTCGAACTTGTCAACATGGTCCCGACTTCGCAGACCTGGAAATTCCCAGGCTCCTGGACCACTTCCTGCCACAACAGTGACGGAAGTTCCGCCGACTGGTTCAGCGTCGTACCAGAAAGCGGCATACAGAATCTTCCCGTCGAAACAAGCATAAGCGCATCTTCCATCAACACGGGAAGTGACGCCCGCGAAGGTTACATCGAAATAAAGCTTGGATCGCTGGCGATGAAAGTCGGCATAGTACAGGCTCCGGCAGACATAAACGGCGAAATCCCCGGCATTTACAACTACGACGGGATGAACGCCGGTATGGCTTACGACGAACTTGCGCACCAGTATTCCAAACTGACAGGAACCACGGGGACTTTCCGCATGATTTCTCCGGACGAATTCAAATTCTGGATTCTGAGCGGTCTCCCGCAGACCTTCTCGGCAGGGGATGCCTTCTCCGTACATCTGGTACAGAACTGGCTGAAAGAGTTCGAATACACCTCGGACATCGATGTCCGGGTGCATAAAGCAACGGGAGACAAAGCCTGGCTATTGACCCCGGAGGGAACTTGTTTTGTAATCCTGAAATGATCTCTGCAATGAAAAAATTCCTTATCATACTCTCCGCTGCGTTCATCTCGGCGCTTTCCGCCAAAGCCGCACCGGCCTACCCCTACCCCATCCGCCAGTTGCAACCGGACGGCTCGACCATAACCATAAGGCTTCATGGTGACGAGTTCTACCACTATGCAACGGACGAAAAAGGAAATGTGGTCGCCCGCAGCGCAGACGGTTTCTACCGCCGCGCAAGGAAGCCGTTCAGAAACGATATTGCAATCAACGAGGCGAGACGAATCCGGCAGGCACAGATAATGCGCCGGTCCGTCCCCGGCAGGGCTGACAGCGAAACATCTATCACCAAGGGAAGCAAGAAATTCGTCGTGATCCTAGTGGAGTTCGCCGACCTCAAGTTCACGGTGCCGGATGCAAAGGATGCATTCCATGCCATGCTCAATGAAAAAGGGTACTCCGGCAACGGAGCCACGGGGTCCGTCTACGACTATTACTACGAAAATTCCGGCGGCCGGTTCGATCCTGCATACGATGTCGTGGGGCCCGTTTGCGTCAGCAAGAATTTCGCCGACTATGGCGGCAACGACGACAAAGGAAGCGACAAGGACCCGCGGGGGGCTTTCCGCGAAGCCTGCACCCTGGCAAGCCAGCAGGGACTGCTGAATTTTGCCGATTATGACAATGATGGCGACGGAGTCGTCGACAACATCTTCTTTTATTTTGCAGGGCACAACGAAGCCGAAGGCGGAAGCGAAGACGCCATCTGGCCGCATGCATCATGGATGAGCGGTTTTTCTTCCCACGGAGTCAGAGCCGGATCCTATGCCTGCACTTCCGAGTACAGAGGAGCAAGCGGCAACAATATGGCAGGCATAGGCACGTTCTGCCACGAGTTCGGGCATGTTCTCGGACTTCCGGACTTTTATGACACCGACTACGAAGAAAACGGAAGCGCCTCGGGCGTTTACGCTTTTTCCCTCATGTGCAGCGGAAACTATAACAACGGCGGCCGTACCCCTCCGTATCTGGGCACCCTTGAAAGATGGATGCTCGGATGGAAGGACAATCTGGATGTATGGACGGAGAGCGGCACGAAGACCCTGCGCCCTGTGCACGAGAACGAAGGATTCATCACGCCAACCTCGGCTGACGACGAATTCTTCCTCTATGAAGTACGCGACGGAAGCGGCTGGGACCGCTACATCAAAAACAATTCCACCCACCAGGCTCCCAAGGGGATGCTGATCTATCACGTAGACATGTCGGAAAACCCCGTAGGCGACGGAACGGCAGCCGCTCTTTGGAGCGCGAACAAACTCAACTGCTATTCATCGCACCAGTGCTACTGCCTGATAAGGCCTCAGCCCTCCTACAACGACTACAACGACATGATGTATCCCGGCACCAGCGGCACGACATCTTTCAACGGAATCGATTGGGCAGGAGAAGAAACAGGTTATTCCATATCCGACATCGTTTATGCGGACGGGGCTGCGACACTGACTCTCTCCGTTCAAACCGGCAAACACTTATCCGGAAAGGTCACCGACAGCAAAGGCAATGCTCTCGCAGGGGTAAAAGTTTCGCTCACAGCCGAAAACTCGGCTGGCATGCAGGCCATCCGCCGTGCTTCCGGTATAACCAGCCTGTCCAAAGTCGGCGAGGAGGCATTTGCCGTCACGCTGACCGACAGCGACGGATACTACGACATATTCATAGAGGACGAAAGCCTGAGCGAATTTACCGCCGTGTATTCCCTGGAGCTTTTCAACACCTACAGCGAGCACGTGAGCATAAGCTCCAAGAGGGCTGTCCTGAACGTGGTTCTCTACAATGTCACCGAAGGTATTCCCGCAACCCTTAAAAAGCACTCGTCGCCGAATTCGGCCATCGGATTCACCAATACGGACGTGCAGTCCTGGTCCGGCACCGTCGCAGTCCTCTTCACTCCCGAAGAATTGAGCGGATTTGCTGGATACAAGTTCAAAACCATAAACTACATGGTGTCCGGCAATGCCACTACCAAGGTCGACAAATTCGACATTTTCATAGATTTCGGCTCTGTCAGGGCCTTCACCCGCAGTATCGAAAAACCCGTTTTCGGTTCCATTCAGTCGGTGGATATTTCCGACGCGGGAATCACCGTGCCCGAGGGAGAAAAGGTATACATAGGATATTCTGTCAAGGATATCACAAATCAGTACTGGATGTCCGTAGACGGGCGGTCCGGGTTGAAGAACGAAGGATTGGTAGTAGGCACATACATGACAGAAGGAACTACTTTCTGGCAGGAGACCGGCTACAGTTTCATCGTGAGCTCCGATATCGAAAAACAGGTCTCGCCGTTCAGCGGATTGGGGATAAAGGTCATAAACAATCCGGGAGGAAAAGAAGGATATGCCGTTGGAACTGAATTCGTTCCGTCATTCATAGATCCTTCGGCCGGCAGAGTGGCAGACACGGTGATATGGTTCATGGACAATCAGCGGATCGAAAGCGGCTCCGTCACCCTTTCCACACCCGGGAAGCACACCGTCAAGGCGCTACTCACCTATTCCGACGGGTCGACCGAGGAAATAGTGCAGGTAATCGAGGTGAAATAAGCTTTCAGTCGAGGATTATCAATGCAGGAGCCGGGTGGCTGAACTGCAGCGATATCACGTCGTTCACAGCGCGGTTGAGAGTAGCGCGGAACCAGTAATCGAATTTCACATCGTCCGTAGGCCATTCCAGGCCTGCGGACTTTATTCTAAGGGTGGCGTCGGATGAGAAGAGCGACACTTTCCGTCCTTCTCCCACATGGAGTTCGCAGGAGTCCGAAATCGCGAAGGCGGTATTGTAGTCGGATACCATATCGACATTGATTCCGGCGGAAGAAAGGCCGTACCGGCTCTCCCAGAACATCAGATAGGACAGGTTCCCCAATGCGTGAGCTTCGCTGCGGCCGGCTGCGCCGAGAATGTGGATTTCCGTCGCTTCCGGGCAGTTCTCCCTCAACCACAGGAAGGCCTTGTTGAGGTCGTTGTAATCCTGCTCCTCCACCTTTACCGCCTTGTCTCCCAGGGATTTACGTTCCGCATCGGAGATGGAATCCAAGTCCCCCACCACTGCCGCCGGCTCAACGCCGAGCCTGCGCAGGCGCCGCACATTCAAGGCGCTGTCGCAGCAGACCACCACGTCGGCATTTTTCAGCAGCCAGAGCGGATACTCCCTGCGGGGGAATTCCCCGTTTGCAAGAATCACTGCCGTCATTGCTGCGCTCCTCCCACGAGATCGAGGATTTCGGATGTGATCTTCTGCTGACGGCCCTTGTTGTATTCGAGTGTGAGTTCGGAGAGCAGATCTTCGGCATTGTCGGATGCGGCCTGCATCGCAAGCATACGCGCCGCATGCTCCGCAGCGATCGAATCCAGCAGCACCGTATGAATCCGGAGGCGCATCACCTGAGGCAGCAGCGTCGCGAGTATCTCTTCCCGGGACGGCTCGAGGATGTATTCGCTGTCTCCTGCCGTCCCTGCTGCATTCGCGGCGGATGGACTATACCCACCGGACGCCCTATCCGCCCACGGATGAAGTGGGAGGGGCCCAGCTCCGCTGGGAGGGGCCGTCAGGCCGGCTTGAGGAGGGTATAGTCCATCCGTGAGCGCCGAGGCGAACGGCAGGTAGGTTTCGGCCACGACCTTCTGCGAAGCGGTGCTGACGAAATGATTGTATACCAGCAGAATACGGGTGTAGCGCCCGGCATTGAAAGCATCGATGAGTTCCTGCGCGAACGCCGACGATTTCTCGAAACTGTTGCGGCCGACGAGATCGGCATGATCTTCCGGCGCAAACCCCATCTTGCGCATCGCCTCCGCCATCTTCCGCCCCACCGAAATCACCTCCACCCCGGCTCCGGAGGCCTTGCACTCCGCAACCAGCTCCTGCACGCGGTGCACTACATTGATATTGAACGCCCCGCAAAGCGACGAATTGCTCGCCACCGCCACGATGGCCACCCTTCCAGCCCCAGCCACATCCGCGCCACTTGTTTCCCGTGCGTAAAAAGCCTGATTTTGCGCACGAGGCCCTCCAAAATCAGCCTCCCGTGCGTAAACTGCCCCGTTTTGCGCACGGCCGTCAGGAATGACAGGCGCGTCAGCCATCGGACGGGCAATGCCGGGACCGGGCTCCCCTTGCGGGACACGGCCCGGCCCTTTGCCCGTCGCGGTGGGTCTGGAGACGGACGGACTACCCTGCCCGTCCGCGAGCA
>ONFK01000067.1 GCA_900317065.1 uncultured Bacteroidales bacterium | reverse complement strand
TCCTTCTGCACGAGGAATTCCAGAAGGACTACCCAAGACATAAAAGAATGTCCCGCCACCTGTACGACCTTTACAGGATGGATAAAGCAGGTATCACGCAGCAGGCAATGGCAGACAGGGAACTGTACGACTCACTCGTAGAACACCGCAGTATCTTCAACGCAATCCGCGGCATTGACTACTCCAACCACACACCGGACAAACTTAGTATTCTTCCGCCGGGCGATTTGCTGCCTTTATGGGAAGAAGACTACAAGGCGATGCAGGACCAGTTCATTTACGGAGAATCGCCGGATTTCCCTGAATTGCTGAACACTGTCACATCTATTCAGGACAGATTCCACGCACTTGGCTGAATTACGGACGCGTGGCTTCGTCCAGCCACCGCAAATCTTCATCAGAGAGTTCGAGCAATGACGCCAGCCTGTATGTTCCGCCCCAGGCTGTCAGGTGGTCGTTTATGCTTCCTCGGGCCTTGTCCGCAAGATGGTATTTGCTCCAGCGGGCAGGGAAAATCGCCTCATTCTTTGAGCCTACAGGCCTTTCCAGACCGTGCCAGATGCGGTGCCCTTCATCGGCGAACCCCTGGGTAGAATAGCGCCATATCAGAGCTGCCACATCCCTCCACATGGGATTGCAGTCAATACGGGCGAGTTCCATGAATTCGGGAATGAGCACGCAGGCATATTCATCCAGGGCCGGATGCTCGGCCCCGACTATCGTAGCTCCCGCTGGCTTCCAGTCAAACCTGGCGAAATCGGTATCCGGACCATAGACAGGATTATGGATATAAAGCCAGGAAAGGAAATACCAGGCGGCCTTGTGGGCATATTCCAGATATGCCTTTTCTCCGGTTTCCCGGTACAAGGCCATTGCGGCGGCAAGAAATGGATGAATCCCCTCCCTGTCCACACTGACGCAGTCCATCGCTCCCCCGCTGCAGCGGAAAAAGTCGATGTCCTTGCCGTAATAACAGGCGAATGCCTTCCTGAACAACGGAAGCAGGGAATCGTCCCGCACCAGCTGCCACCAGCGCACCAGACCCATCAGCACATACCCCGCACTGTCCCCTCCCCGGCCTGTGACTTCGCCGCTTTCCGCATCCCAAAGCGAACCTATGTTGCCGTCGTCCTGCACTCCGGCAAGCACGGTCTTAACAGTTACGCCCGCCGCCTGCTTGAATTCCTCGGCTTCCTTGTCCATCCCGTATTCCTTCAGCAGGGCGGAAGTGCGGGACAGTTCGCTGATGGCCCATCCCACGTTGGAGGCGTTGATCACATAGCCGGCACGCGGTTTATGGCTGTTGTAAAGTCCGGTGCCAAAGCGCCTCTCGCGGTTCCAGCTGCGGAAAACGGCAAGTCCGAAATCCACATCCTCCTGAAGCCCTTTCCGAAGGCCGTTCTCGATGGAGAGCCGGGCCATCTGGAAAGACTGTGCCCCGAACCCTATGCTGCGCCCGGCACCGTAAACATACTCGCCGGGTTTCAAGTGCCCGGATTGTTCTATCTCGTCCGTCGCCCAGCGGTTCAGGGACGGATCGGCATCATAGTCCGCAACGGTGTATCCGTCGGAAGACCTGCCGCTCTCGTAATAGCCTGCGCAGAACACCTGGTCGTCCACGATGCCCCCGTACCAGTATCCGTGCTCGTCCTGACGGCGGCTCCAGTCCTGGAAGACTTTGTCCAGGCGGACGACTTCCGCCATGCTGCGCACGGAAGGGGTATCATGGCGGAGACGCTTCCACGCCACGGGGAAGACTTCGGCGAAGCCGTAGTTCTTCCACTGCGGCTTGCCGGTGCAGGCCAGGGCCTTGACCTTGAACGATTCCCCGGGCTGCAGCGTTATGTAATTGTCATATCCCCCGGTAAAACTTTTCTTCCCGGAATAGCAGACCGGCCCTTCGCTGTCCGGCCAGTAGATGATATGCCGGAAAGATCCGTCAGAGAGCTCTTCCATGGAGCAGGAACTCACGTATGAAGCCGTATCGGCATCCGAAGCGAATAGGGCGAACACGCGGGAGGCATTCTCCGAGACGGTGCAGGAAGGAATGGAGGAGCGGTCGTAGGCGAAAACCCACGGCTGTCCGTCTTTCTCCCACCCCTGGGGCATGTTCTCCCCATAGGGATTGCCGTCGTAGTTCACTCCGGGGATCAGCCATGAATCAGCCTTGAATCCCGGTTCGGCGGCAAGGGCGAGCTTGAAGGACTGCGGCCCGCCGGTGTTGTTCCGCACACTGAGCTCTATCTCCCATTCGCCACCATTCCTGACGGCTTCGCAGGTGGTCTCCAGGCCGTCGATCTCCGGAACGGTAAAGGCAGAGAAATCCACCCGGGGACTGCATGCCGGCAGCAGGCACGCGGCGAGACAAACTATTATGCCGGGAAATCTCATCTACGCCTCGAACACTACTTCCAGTCCGTCGTATGCCGCCTTGAGAGGCGCGGGAAGAGTGGCGTCGAGCTCCGCCTGGGTGCCGTGAAGGGTGCGGGCGAGATGGGTCAGATACACGCTCTGGCCTTCCTTCATCACCAGGCGCTTGCGCTTGAGAAGCATCTTCGTCGTCCGGTGGACGGTGTTCACGCTGGAGTGCGTGAAGATGCGGAAGTCCTCGTCTCCCTTGTCTCCCATGCCCATGGTCGCCTCCATGATGAGGCCGTTGATGGGATTGCCGGGCTTGACGTGAGGGTCGATTCCCGCGATGCGGGCGGCAACACCCATGATTCCGCCCGTATCGGTGGCGTAAATGATGCGTACGGGGCCTTTTTCTATCAGATAGATGAGCGCCTGCTCGGTATCGTCGATGGCATGGTTGGCGGGAAGGGCGGTAATGCGGACATCCCCGCTCACTATGGTTTCCCCGATCGACAGGGGGATGAGTTCAGGTACGGGCTGGCCGGTCTTTGCCGATGCGTCGCTGAATTTCTTCCATGCCTTGCTGATCCAGGTCTTGCCGAGGTGGGCGACAGGCACGCCGAGTTTCAAAAGAGCCTCGGGGTTGAAATGGTCTCCGTGGGAGTGGGTATAGAAGATGCTCTCCGGCTTGCATCCCTCCGGAAGCATGTCGGCATCGGTGGGCGTATAATCGATGAGGATGCGGTTGTCTATCAGCACGCTGGAAAGGCGGCGGTGTTCTCCGCGCTCGTCCGGTCCTTTCCAATCCGCAGCCCCTGTGCCAAGGAAACGGACCCGCAGTCCGCTTTCCTTCTTTGCATCCTTCTTCTTATCTTTAGATGCAGGTGATGCCTGCAGACCAACCTCGCTGACGGCGGCTGCAGCAGTTGCGGCGCCCATCGCCTTCAAGAAATTCCTTCTGTCCATATCAGTTTTCGTATTTTCCGTTTAATACATCTTTTACGGCCTGCAGATAGCCGAAACCATTGACCTTGTCCGGAAGCAGATAACTGCCTTCCACCCATTCGTTCCATGCATTTATCATGATGAACGGCGGCTGGGTGTCGCGGTGGCTGTCGGCATACTCCTTTGCAATCTGCAGATACTTGGCGAACACTTCCGGCGACTGGTTGAACCTTGTCACATGATTCTCACCCTTGCGCGGGAAGCGCGGCGTGTCGTCCCAGCCTATTGATACCGTAGGAAACAGCGGAATGTCGTAGGCGGCATCGGTATTGTTCCTGAAACGCACCGCATTCTCGTTATGCTGCACATAGTCGCAGTCGAAACCTCCCATGTTATAGAAGGCTATGCTGTTGATTCCGAGCAGGTCGATGTTGTCTTTCATCTTTTCCTGACGCTTCGCGCTCGGATCACTTCCCCCGCCGGGGGTGAGTTGCAGATGAAGGTCGGGGAAGCCCGCCCTGCGGACCTCGTCACGAAAATACTGCATCGCCTCCGCGGCCTCCTCCGGACAGGAGAATCCCTGCTTGAAAATATCCGCGTTGAACATCGCGAATACAGGACATCCGTCTATCTTCACATAGTTCGGGAGATGGAAGTACCGGGTGATGACACGGTCCACGACCTTCTTCCAGTCCGCCATGCCGATGCGGGGATTGAAAAGCAGTGAATCCGCATCCGGGCCCCACTTGTGCCAGTTCCAGTAGCTGTACTTGACGTCGTGGTTGGCGTACATGATGTAGAAATTCATCTTGCGGTTGGACGGCGCGCAGAGGAAGCCCTTGTCCAGGGCGTCCTCGAGGTAAGGTCCGCTCCATCCGTCGGGAGCATTGTACCAGTACCAGTCGTAGATGAAGGTGTTCACTCCGTGCTTGAGCGCCGTCTTTATCCACCTCTCGACCACCTGCGGTTCGTCGTCGAGTTCGTATCCCCAGAGGGGCTGCTTGGGCTGATAATGCCCCTCGAAACGGGGATTCCCCTGCTTGATGACCTCCCACTCCCCTTCTCCGTCGGCCCAAAGCCACTTGTGCGCGAGCGAATCATCGTGGCAGGATGGCCAGACATATGCGCAGACATAGTAATCCGGCTTACCCTGGGAACATGCCGCGAAAGCCAGTAGGAACAGGAACGGAATCAGTATCTTGATCATAGTGTCTTGGAAAAGCTATAGGTGCCTCCGTCATAATCGACCACGCGGTCCTCGCCGGGCAGGGTGATGGAAGCCACTGCCCCTTCAGGAACGGTGACGGTCCAGTTCCAGGTGTCGCCCTCGAACTTCCACGCGCTCTTGATAAGCCCGGCAGCGCTCTTGTATTCGGCCTCGAGATGGCCCAGGCGCTTGTCCGGAACGGGTTTCATTATGATGTGCCTGAAACCGGGGCATGCAGGGTCGGACGCAATGCCGGCAGCTGTTTCCCAAATCCACTCGCAGACGCATCCGTAAGCATAGTGGTTGAAGCTGTTCATGCCTTTGGGACCCATGCCATTTTCGAGCGTATAGCTGTTCCAGCGCTCCCAGATGGTGGTGGCTCCGTTGTCAACTGAATATAGCCAACTCGGGTTCTTGCGCTGGAAGAGGAGTTCGTAGGCGATATCCACCATGCCGTTTTCGGTAAGGGTTGACATCAGGATGGAGGTGCCGAGGAAACCGGTCTGCAGGCAGTTGCCGTGTTCAGCGAAATTGCTGCGGAGACGGGCGACTGTAGCCTCTTTCGCGGCTCCGTCTACAATGTTGTTTTTCAAGGCGAACAGGGCAGGAGTCTGCATGGTATTCAGTATTTCCAGCTTGAAGCTGCCGTCGGCATTCAGGAAGCGGCTCTTAAGATACTCTCTTGCTTCGGAGGCCATGGATTCATATTTGGCCGCATCTTTGCCGGTGGCTTTTGCCATATCCGCCATCATGCCGGCATCGATTGCCCAGTAAGAGGCACCCAGATAGCTCCAGTATTCTATGGTTTCGGGCTTGCGCGTACGCTTGCCATCCTGCAGGAAGGCTCCTCCGCCATTGCTCTCCAGAGGCTCGTAGCTGAGCCAGTCCGCCCACTGGTAGTTTCCGTTTTCGCCTGCCACGGTGGGCTGGTCGAACTTGGTTTCATTCACATGGAACATGTACTTTTCCATGGCATCCCAGTTTTCTTCAATTATGGCAGTGTCGCCGAACTGCTTCCAGACCGTCCAGGGCACGATTACTCCGGCGTCCGCCCATCCGAGACGCATCATGTTGCCGCCATACTGGGCGATGGGGGCGACTCCGGGGAAAGAACCGGTCTCGCTCTGGGAATCGCGCATGTCGCGCATCCATTTATGGAAGAAGGCGTCGGTATTGGCGAAGAATGATCCTGTCTCGGTGAACACCTGGGTATCGGCGGTCCAGCCGAGGCGTTCGTTACGCTGAGGGCAGTCGGTAGGGACCGACAGATAATTCGAACGCTGGCCCCATACAGTATTGGAAATCAACTTGTTGACAAGGTCGTTCCCGGTAGTTATGCTACCCGTCTCCAGATCCGCTGCGATAGACGTGACCGGAACGGATTCGATGCTCTTGATACGTACTTTCCCCGTAGCGGTGACGGAGATGAACCGATAACCGAAGAATGTACAACTCGGCTGATATTCCACATAGCCCTTCTTGCCGCCGAATGTATAATCCACTCTGAAGCAATCGCCGGGGGTACGGAGATTTGTCCTGTGGACACTGCCTTCAGGACCGTCCATACCACGGCTCTTCGCACCATTGCCGTCGTTGAGCAATTCTCCGGGGAGACAGGTAAGTACAGTTCCTTCTTCGGCTTTGAAAACAAACGAAGGAACCGCGGCGGCATTCTGTCCGAAGTCAATCACAAGGGTCTCTCCGGGCTCGAGAGAGATGGCCTGACCGGCCTTGCAATTCCTCTTAATCACCACTTTGCCGGCCTCCTCTTCTGTTGCGCCTTCAACATCTTCCCAGATGTATGCAAGGGCAGGTTTGAGGGCCAGATCCTTGCGGAGATACACCTCGGCGCCGGCAGATGGGAATATCTGCCCCTGGAACTCGCCGTTGATTTCGGGAGTTCCGAGTTTTTCCAGAGTTTCATATCCTGGAGCGATGCGGGCGTCATATTTCTCACCGTCGAAAATCGCAGCATGTGTGACAGGGCCCGCAATGCCCGCCTTCCAATGCTCAGTATCGGTGCCAAACAGTTCTACGGAGCCATCGGTATATTTCAGCTGCAGAACTCCGCGGAATGCGGTTTTCTTGCCGATCATGCCTTCGTGCCCGCTGGGAGTGACGATCTTGTCTCCCCACCAGCCTGGAGTGGACTGGACGGCCAACTGATTGCTTGCTCCTGCCTTGCAGTTAAAAGCATCTGTAATGTCGTATGTGAAAGAATACTTCGTCTTGGCGTAATGGGTGAAACCGGGTTTGAGGTATTCTTCCCCCACCGGCTTTCCATTGACGAACAACTGGTAAACGCCAAGGCCCGCAGTCATCCATGTTGCAGATTGAACCTGCTTGCCGTTTTCGGGTTCGGAGACAAACCAGCTCGCACCGTCTGCCGCCAGATGACTGTCCGCCGAATGAACCTTTCCGGTGACAACCGGGGCGTCAGCTGCGGAAATCCACTCGGAGCACTCCCAGGCGGAATCGTCAAGGGCGTCAGTCCGAACGCCTGCACTTTGCTGCGCTTTTCCGGATGAGCAGGCGGACACTGCCACCAAAGCCGTGGCGGTGCATAATAAAATGAGAATTCTTTTCATATCGATTAAATGTTTACTTTGACTTCAAGACGGATGTCATCGGCGGAAGCGCCAACAAGAATCTTGTATTCCCCGCAATCCAGCTTCCAGGAGTGGCTTTCCACATCATAATAGCTGAAAGCGTCGGGGCCGAGATGAATCGTATATTCCACCGCAGCACCCTTTGCTATCAGCTTCTTGTCGTAGCCCTTCAGTTCCTTTGCAGGACGGATTATGGAAGGATTCACCGGCGCAACATAAACCTGGGCGACCTCCTTGGCCGCCGTCTTTCCGGTGTTGGCGACAGTGAATATGATATCGTATCCGTCACCTGCGGGGACAGCCCGGATGTCGGAATAGTCGAAAGTGGTATATGTCAGGCCATAACCGAAGGCATAGAGGGGCTTGACATTGAAGTGTTCTTCACCGCGGTAGCCAAGGAACACGCCTTCACCATATTCGGCGATAGGATAACGGTCACGATCGGCACTCGGATGGAGAGGCATGGACGAATACCACTTCTGTGCAGGATTCTTGTCGAGAGCCCCCCAGAAGGTGAAAGGCAGCCTTCCGGACGGGGAAACCTTTCCGGACAGGATTGCGGCAATCGCATTGCCGCCCTCCTGTCCGGGATACCAGTCGAGGATTATGGCCTTTACCTTGTCCGCCCAGGGGGCGATGTCGAATTCGCCGCCGGAATTGGCGACCACGACCACGTTCTCGTTA
>ONFK01000283.1 GCA_900317065.1 uncultured Bacteroidales bacterium | reverse complement strand
GGTTCCGCTTGCGGAGTCGCCCTCGGTGATGAAGATGCTGCTGCGCTCGATGTCTTCCTGAGTCTTCTCCGTGACCTTGTCGTTGTAGTGGTAGCGGCAGTCGCGGAGTTTCTTGTTGTAGACGTTCGCCTTCTTGTTCCGCTCGCGCGTTTTCTTCTGTATCCCGGAAATCTCCTCGCGCTCGCGCTGGGAGTCCTTTATCTTTTCTTCGATGACCGGCACTATCTCCTTGTGTATGCGCAGGTAATTGTCCAGTTCCTGAGCGACGAAGGAGTTGACGTAGCTGCGTATGGTGGGGCCGACGTCGAGCTTCAGGGTGCCGTGTTCGTCGTGGGTCTGCTTCTCCCACATGTAGTTGGACCCGAGCTTGGTCTTGGTCTGGCCTTCGAAGTTGGGCTCCTGGATCTGTATGGAGATGGCTCCGACTATGCCCTGGCGGCAGTCTTCGGGAGCGTAGTTCTTCTTGAAGAAGTCCTTGAACGTCTTTGCGATGGCCTCGCGGTAGGCCGCGAGATGCGTGCCTCCGTCGCGGGTGTTCTGCCCGTTCACGAAGGAGGAGATGTTCTCGCCGTAGTCGCGCCCGTGGCTGAGCACTATCTCTATGTCCTCTCCTTCCAGATGGATGGGAGGGTAGAGGGGCTCCTCGGAGAGATTCTCGTTGACGAGGTCCAGCAGGCCGTTCTCGGATTTGTATGAGGCGCCGTTGAGTACGAGGGTGAGGCCCTTCTTGAGGTAGGAGTAGTTCTTCACCATCGTTTCCACATATCCCATGTTGTAGGCGAACTTGCCGAACATCATTGGGTCGGGATAGAAGGTGACAAGCGTCCCGTTCTTCTCTTTGGGAGCGGAGTCCTTGCCGCTGTCCTTGAGTTCGCCGCGCTCGAAGCGGGCCCAGGAAGACTCGCCGTCGCGGTAGGAGCATACGTAGAAGGATTCGGACAGGGCGTTCACCGCCTTGGTGCCCACTCCGTTTAGGCCGACGCTCTTCTTGAAGACCTTGTCGTCGAACTTTCCGCCGGTGTTGAGAATGCTGACGGCCTTCACCACGGAATCCAGGGGGATGCCGCGGCCGAAGTCCCTCACGCTGACGTGATTGTCTTCGGTGATGTCCACGACTATCTGCCTGCCGAAGCCCATTGCGAACTCGTCGACGGAGTTGTCGATTATTTCCTTGAGAAGCACGTAGATGCCGTCTCCGGGGTTGTTCCCGTTCCCGAGGCGGCCGATGTACATGCCCGGACGCATCCTGACGTGCTGGACGCCTTCCAGGGTGCGTATGTTGTCGTCGGTATAATTTGTCGTACTCACTGCCATTCTACAAAAATAAGAAAAAATCTCCTATTTTACCACTCCCCGCAGATGCAGGATGACGGGTTTGCGTATATCCGAGAGATATACGGTCACGGTTTTGTCGAAGGGGAAGGGGCCGTCCTCGTTGGCATAGGTGACTTCGATTGTCCCTTTCTGCCCTTTCTCGAGACTGCTGCGGGTCCATTTGACATTGGTGCAGCCGCAGGATGTGATTGCGGAAAGAATGGTCAGGGGCTCGTCTCCGGTGTTCGTGACGGTGAATACGCAGCTCTGCGGACCGTCGGCCTGGGAGATGGTGCCGAAGTCGTGGACGGTGCGGTCGAAATCCGCACGGCCGCCGATAAGCACGCTCAATATGATGAGTAAAATTTTCATATTGCAAATTTATAACAAAAACCTTACCTTTGCGTCCGAGATATAAAACTAATTACTTTAGAAATGGCTTACAAAATTTCACCTGACAGCTGCGTCGCTTGTGGAACCTGTATGGGCGAATGCCCTACCGGCGCTATCCACGAGGGAGATGTATACTCCATCGATCCCGATGTGTGCATCAGCTGCGGCACTTGCGCCGGAGCTTGCCCCATGGGAGCAATTTCCGAGGAGTAAGATACTTCTACGCAACGACGACACGGACTCCGGTCTTCTCGATGGCCTTCCTGGCTTCATCGGAAATGCCGGAGTCTGTTATCAGTATGTCCAGGTCTTCGCAGCCGCAGATGCGCCCGAAGCCTTTGTAACCTATCTTGGATGAATCCGCGAGCACGACGACGGTGTTCGAGATTTTCGTCATCTGATTCAGCAGTTCCGCCTCTTCTATTGTGGCGCAGGTAACCCCGAATTCAGGGTCTATCCCGTCCACACCGAAGAACATCTTGCTGCAGTGCAGGTTCTTCAGCTGGTTCTTT
>ONFK01000189.1 GCA_900317065.1 uncultured Bacteroidales bacterium | reverse complement strand
CCCTGCAGGCCAAGAAGATTGGCCCGCTCCGCTCGTTGACAGGTGCGTGGAACGATGACCGCTGTGTCGTCTACGCGCCCAATGGGTCGGGCAAGACCTTCGTCAGCCGCCTGTTGCGGCTGCAGCAGCTCGCTGTCGCGGCAAGCGCGCCAGGTGAGTTGGGCGCGCCGGGCGGGGCAGCCGCGGCGCTGTCGTCTGGTCTGGCGCAGGTGTTCGATGCCAGCCTGAGCGCGGCCTTGCTCACGGAGGGCGCCCGCGAGGGCTCGTTTGCGCTGGAGGTGGACCAGGCGGGCGCGAGCCAGGCGTCGACGTATCGCGTCGAGCTGCGCCGCGGTGAGGCGCCTCGCGTCGTGTCGCCAGGCGCGCAGCTCATCCATGTGTTGAACAGCGATTACGTGCGCGACAACCTCGCGCGCCAGCACTATCAGCCGAACGACGACATCCCAGGCTACATCGTGGGCAGGAGCAACATCGACCTGAGCCAGCACCAGGCTCGCTTGGAAGAGATCCGTGCCGAGGGCAGCGCCCTGCGCCAGCGCATCGAGGACGCGCTTGCGGCGGTGCGAGCCGAGCTCAGGAGCTATGGCGTGCGCACGATCGTGCGCGAGTACAAGGACATCACGCTCGACACGCTGTCCCAGATGGAGCTGCCTGAATCCCATGAGTATGGACTGGCGCTCGCGGCGGTGGAGGATGTGGGCAACGTGGACCCCACGGCCGTGCGCCTGGCCCCGGCGTTTTTCGAAGTTGACCGTGGCTTCCTCGCGCGTGCGCAGGAACTGTTGGCGGCAGATGTGCCCGCTACAGGGCCATCCGCGCCAAGCAAAGGGCCGGGCCGTGTCCCACAGGGGGAGCCCGGTCCCGGCATTGCTTGGCCGCAAAAGCCAGGCACATCTGCCACCACCGCAGCTTGCAACATTCATTTCCCCAATCCAGCTCATGGTGCGCAATGGTTTCCTTCCGCGAGTCTGGGCCTGTTCCTTCATTGGGGCATCCATTCTATGATCGGCGCCCAGCCATCCTGGAACATGATAAAAGGCTACAAATGGGGAGGGGACTACCACAGCAGGCAGGAGTATTATGACCAGGCCAACCACTTCAAGCCCGGGAACTACTTCGAAAGCTACCTGACTGCGGCTAGGGACGCCGGCTTCAAATATGCCGTGCTGACCACCCGGCACCACGACGGCTATGCCCTCTGGCCATCCCGCTACGGCATCGGCGTCAAGCAGTATCTTGGCGGACGGGACCTGGTGCGGGAATATGTGGATGCCTGCCATAAGACTGGCATGCGCGTGGGCTTCTACTTCTCCCCTCAGGACTGGCATTATCCGGGCTATCGCCCTGATACAGAATGGGATGTTGAAACATGGGGCAAGCGGGGCCCTGTCAAGGACACCGTACAGAACCGGAAGGACTTCGAAAAGTTCTTTGCATACGTTATCGCCCAGCTCGAGGAATTGCTTACGAATTACGGCAAGATCGATGTGTTGTGGCTGGACGGAATGGGCTGGTACGGCATCCCCGTAAGCGACCTGCAGACGGAGCGCGTCTATGCCTGGATCCGCTCGCTGCAACCGGACATAGTCATAAACGACCGCTGGGGGAACATCGTCAACCCCGACAATCCCGCCGGTACCTCGATGCGAATCGGCGATTTCACCACGCCCTTCGAGTGCCTGACGCCCACTTATGTGCCGTCGGAGTGGTGGGAGCACTGCCACATCTGGACCGGGAAAGGCGGCGGCTGGGGGTATAACACTCGCGGCCTCTTCCGTCCCCTCAGCTGGTTCATGGAGGAATTCGTCGCATCCAGGTCTCTGGGCGGCAACTTCCTTCCGAACGTAGGCCCTTCCGGATCCGGTGACATGCATCCCAACTTCTACAGGCAGATAGCCTTGCTCAAGGACTGGATGGCCACCGGCGAGGAATCCCTTATAGGCTGCGGACCTACCCCCGGAGTAGAGTTGAGCAACGTGCCTCTTACGACCCGGGCCTGTCATGCCGGCGAAAAGCCGCAGTCTTCGGATATCTGGTATGCCCACGTGCTGCCCCGTTTCAAGGGGCAGGTCAGCGTCAGGACGGGCAGGGCGCCATATTCGGTGACGCTTCTCCGCACACGCGAGAAAGTTGATTACATATATCGCGACGGTTTCCTGAACTTCAAGTTGCCTGAGTCGATGCGCGGGGATATCGACGATGTGGTCAAGATATGCTTTTCCGCCAATCCTACCGAACTTGATCCGGTGAAGGATGCGGCGAAGATGAAAGCCAAGAAACTGCTGCTCTTCGATCTTGACGCCACTCTTACCGAGCACCGCATGCCGCTCGAACCTGCTGCCCGCGAACTGATGGAGAAACTATGCGAGAAGTATGACGTCGTGATGATGGCCGCAGGCAATTGCCCGCGAGTATATCATCAGATGGGCGACTTCCCTGTGCCGATAGTAGGCAATTACGGTATGCAGGAGAGCGCCATGGTCGACGGGGAATTCAGGATCATCCGCGAGGATACGGCACCGGCCGACACGGCTTTCTTCGACAAGTGGTGCCGGTACTTCCGCGAGAAGTACGGGTATACAGCCTATCAGGGCGATCCCATCGAATATCACGCCAGCGGAATGGTCACTTTCGGCCTGCTCGGAACAGCCCCCGACAAATACGAAAAACTGAAATTCGACCCCGACAAGGCCAAGCGCAGGGCGATGTATCCCGAGGTGCTGAAGGTATTCAAGGACTATGCTGTCTACATAGGAGGGTCGACATCCTTCGATTTTACTCCGAAGCAGTACAACAAATTCGACGCAGCCCTCCGATATGCTCACGAGCATGGATACAGTCTCGACGAATGCCTGTTCGTCGGTGACGACATCGACGACGGCGGCGGCGACTCTCACATCCGTCTCTACGGGATGGACTACATCCGTATCTACGACTACAGCAAGACCCCGGCCATGCTGAGGTTCATGTGGGAGTAGCAGATGCAGCCCCGCACCTACATAGCCATCGATCTCAAGTCATTCTACGCATCAGTAGAGTGCGCCGCCCGCGGGCTCGATCCTCTGCTCACCAACCTGGTCGTGGCGGATGCTTCCCGCACGGAGAAGACCATCTGCCTGGCCGTATCCCCTTCGCTGAAGGCTTACGGGATACCCGGCAGGGCACGTCTTTTCGAGGTGGTGCAGCAGGTGAAGAAGATCAATGACGCCCGCCTTCGGAAAGCGCCCGGCCGTCGTTTCTCGGGCGTGGCCACCTACGATCCTGATGTTAAGTCCGATCCATCGAAGGCCCTTGGCTATCTGATCGCCCCACCCCGCATGAGGCATTATATGGAGACCAGCGCAAAGATCTACAATATCTATCTCAAATACGTTTCGTCGGAGGACATACACGTATACTCCGTGGACGAGGTGTTTATCGATGCGACCCAATATTTGAGGATATACGGCCTGAGCGCTCACGACCTTGCCATGAAGATGGTGAGGAATGTGCTGTCCGAAACCGGGATAACGGCGACTGCGGGTATAGGCACAAATATGTATCTCGCCAAGATAGCGATGGACATAGAGGCCAAGCACAGCGAGCCGGACAGCGACGGGGTGCGTATCGCCGCCCTCGACGAGATGTGTTTCCGCCGCAAGTATTGGGACCACCGGCCGCTTACGGATTTCTGGCGTATCGGGCACGGGCTTGCCAGACGCCTGGAAGAAGGCGGGATGATGACCCTCGGCGATGTCGCCCGCCGTTCTTTGACAAATCCGGAATCGTTATACAGGATGTTCGGGGTGAACGCGGAATTGCTGATAGATCATGCCTGGGGATGGGAGCCCTGCCTGATTTCGGATATCAAGGCATACAGGCCCGAGGAGCACAGC
>ONFK01000186.1 GCA_900317065.1 uncultured Bacteroidales bacterium | reverse complement strand
GTTGATGCCGGCTACGCGGATTTCTATGTCACCGGTAGGCATCTTGGCGTTCTTGCTGCTGCGCTCGACAACTTCGCCCTGCACTTGGATCACGAATTCGCGCCCGAGGGAGGTCGCGGTTTCCACAAGTTCGGCGGGAGCGTCCGCCTCCACCACCAGCTGGGTGATGCCGTAGCGGTCGCGCAGGTCGATGAATGTCATGCCGCCGAGTTTACGGGAGCGCTGCACCCACCCGGCAAGGGTCACAGCCTTTCCTACATCACTAATGCGGAGTTCTCCGCAGGTATTCGTTCTGTACATTGCTATATTTTGTATGCGTTAATTTTCTATTAACCTACAAATATAGCAATTTCATTCAAGAGATTCAACAGACCTACCTCAGGTATGCGCGGAAGAAGTCCCAGATCCGGGCGCAGCTGTCCATGTCTTTGAGCGCCCAGGAGTGTTTTCCGCCCTGCACTTCGTAGAGACGCACTTCCGCCGCCGGCCCTCCGTCGCGCACCGGGTCGCAGCCCAGATAGCGGTGGAGAATCACCTGATTCGTATTATCGCCGAGCTTCGGGAGAGTTTCCACCGTTTCGTAGGTGCAGCGCGATGCGCTTGCTATCGTGCCCACCGCAAGAGGCACGGCAATGTACTCGCCCCAACCTCCGGTATTGAAAGGGTCTCCTTCCCACATCGAAGTTTTGTCGGCGGTGCCGTGGATCTCCATGAAGGCCACGGGGGCGGAGGGACGGAAGTCCTTGTAGAGCCACTGCATGGTGAGCCCGGCCACGGAGGCGATGGCATTGAACACTTCCGGATGCCTGTAAGCCATTATGTAGCACATTTCTCCGCCGTTCGACATGCCGCAGAGGAAGGCGTTCTTCTCCGCAATTCCGAATTCACGAGCGAGGTGCTGCCGCATCCAGCAGACAAAGGAAACGTCGTCTCTGGTCAGCCCTTCCTGAACTGGATAACCCACGTTCCATCCGGACTTGTCGACTTTGGAGTCCTTGAGCCCTTGCGGGATGCAAAGGGAGAAACCTTCCTTCGAAGCGAGTTCCGCCATTTCCGGACGGTATCCTTCCGCCTTTGCACCGTGTCCGTGAAGCATGATCACCAGGGGCGTTTCCTGCCCGGCATCCTGCGGAAGATAAAGCCAGTAAGGCCGCTCTTCGCCCTGGAACACGGTCGTATGAAGTTGCAGATTCTGCGCCTGCGCCGCCGCCGGAAGAAGCAGGGCGGCAATCGCCAGCATACGGATAAGCCTTTGAAACATAATTATTTATTTTACGGCCTCTGCCAGAGCGCCGGCAAGTTCCACGAAGGCGACGCCGTCCGGGCGGGATGAAAGGGCGGCGGGGGTGCCGTCGTCGCCGTTCTCGCGTATGCTCTGCACGAGGGGGATGCGGCCGAGCAGGGGGATGCCCAGTTCGGAGGCCATTTTCGCGCCGCCGTCACGGCCGAAGATGTAGTATTTTTCGTCGGGATGCTCTTCGGGGGTGAACCAGGCCATGTTCTCGACAAGGCCGTAGATGGGCTTCGCGATGTTCTCGTTGCGGAACATGTTAGCACCCTTTTCCACGTCTGCAAGCGCCACGGTCTGGGGAGTGGTGACTATCACCGCACCCTCTATCCCTATTTCCTGGGTGAGGGAGATGTGGATGTCACCGGTTCCCGGAGGCATGTCGATGAGGAGGTAGTCCAGCGGACCCCAGTTGACCTGCAGGATCAGCTGCTTGAGAGCGTTGGATGCCATCGGGCCGCGCCATACGAGGGCCTGCCCCTTCTCGGCGAAGTAACCTATCGACATCCATTTTACCCCGTATTTCTCGAGGGGGACGATGTAGTCTTTTCCGTTTATTTCCTCCGTTTGGCGGAACAGGGATTGAAGAAGAGCCCCGACTTCTCCGATCTTTCCGCTTTCTATGCCGTGCTCATTCAGGTTCTCCTGAATCCAGTTCCAGAGCCGTTCATATTCCTCCGGCTGATATTCAAAGGAATTCATACTTACCTTGCCATAGTCCGGGTCATCCAGCATATAGGGGATGCTTTTCCTGCCCTTCATAATCAGGACAAAGCTATAGAAAATCGCCATGGCCGTGATCTGGGATAATACCATCCCTTTCCCCATAGCCACGATCCCGCCCTTCAGGCAGAAGTTGACGCAGAACAGGATGGGAAACAGAGCGGTTCGGAAGACGACCATCATACATGACCACAGCGGCTTCCCGGTATAACCGTAGTAATCGCTCAAAAAACCTCCGATGGACGCCGCGACCACGCCCAGGGAGCAGAATCGGATGCACTTGACAAGATCAACCCGAAGGGGAGTATCCTCGATTCCATAGAGCAGAAGCACGGTATTCGGTAGGAGCAGCAGCAGCAGAGTGACCGCCATGCCAGTGAAAGCGCACGCAACCAGCGCTTGCCGAAAGAGGGCCTTGATACCTTCGCCGTTTCTTTCCCCGGTGTAGCTGGCCAGCAGATACCCCGCCGCCTCGGAGGGGCCGTTGACCATCTCATAGATTTCCAGCATGGCGCAGAGCACCGTGTTGGCGATGAGGTAATCATTCCCCCAGAAAAGCAGGATGGCTTTGGTAAAACCGGCGGATACCACAGACATACAAATTCCGGCGGTATTGTTTTTCAGGGAATACTGGGCGAAGCGCAGAAGATCCCTGAAGGAGAACCAGTATCGCAGCCGGTAGGTATTGCTCTTTTTCAGGAAATGGATGGAAACCACGAGCAAATAGCCCACATAGCTCAGGGCCGTTCCCAGGGCAAGGCCGCTCATTCCCATGGTCTGCGCCAGGAGCACGGAGGCGCCCACATTCACCGCAAAGGAGACCAGGTACGCCACATAGGAAAGGGTATCATCTCCATCGGCGGAGATCATCTCATCCAAAAAAGTAGCCAACGCCATCACCGGCGGGACAAAAATGAAAAGTTGGTAATACTCCCGGGCAAAGGCTTCGATGGCGGGGGAGGAAGGATAGTAGCTGAAATAAAAATCCTCCATCAAATAGAATAGGACCGATTGTGCCAGCCCCAGTAGAAGCGTCGCAAAAAGGCCCAATGTAAAGAGTCTCCTTGCGCGCTCATAATCTCCGTTTCCTTCCGCGATGGCGCAAAGATTGGAGCAGCCATAGGTAAAGATTGTGGAGATAAAGGTGCTTAAGGATACCAGAGGGAACACCAACGAGGTGGCCGCCAATGCGTCCGTTCCCAAAACATGGCCTGACACCACTCCATCGACCATAGTCAGCCCAATGGCAAACACCAGGCCAATCGTATATTCAAAGGCGCGGTGTCCGTACTCCTTCTTGAGAAACGTGGGCTTCAAAATGGAGCGCAGAGCGGCGGAAACGCTCCCTTTTTCCCGGAGCTTCCTCCGGACATAAATGCACTGCGCCAAAAGGATCGTTCCGATCAGCGCCACGGAGACACAGGCGGAAAAGGTATTATCTCCCAGAAATGCCATGTCGGTTATCACATCCGTCTTGGTCCAATCATTGACGATAAATCCGAAGCCGAACATGGCGACAGGGATGGACGACAGGTACAAAACCGCGATATTCACCAGGATCTGAACAAAGTTGAATATCACGATCTGCCGGATGCCGAACCGATCCTCGTCCCGGTTCAATTTCCGGAATATGACGCCGATCAGCGCTACAGCCACTGCCTCCAGGATGTCCACAAAGATGTAATCAAAGCTGTGATAGGTAAGATAATCAGACACAGTGCAGTTGAGAAAGGCCGCGAAAAATCCAACCAGCGGCCCGAAGATCACCGATCCTACCGCCTCTATAGCTTCTCCCATCCAGATGGAGTCATCATGAGACAGCAGGACGATGAGACGATCCATGGAAAAGGCGACCAGGCTGATGACCAGTACCTGCAGGACACGTTTCCTAA
>ONFK01000229.1 GCA_900317065.1 uncultured Bacteroidales bacterium | reverse complement strand
CTGAACCATCGGGGACAGGCCGCCTACCCCCTGAGCCAATGGCTCCTGGCCCGGATGGCCGACCGCGCCGCGTCCTCGGTGGCGATGCGCGCGGAGTGGAACGAGATTAATCAAACACTAAACCAATAAAATACCTAACCAGTAAAACAACAACAATTATGAAACTCAAACAAGTATTGGCTTTGATTCCCGCTATACTGTGCGGACTCAGAGCATCGGCTATCGAACAGATAGACGGAGTGTATCAGATCTCTTCGGCCGAGGACATGACGGCCTTTGCCGAATTGGTGAATGGGGGGGGTAATACAGCCCAGGCTGTACTGACTGCCGACATCGACTGGACCTCGGGGAGCACGATGCTCGAGGCCTTCGCCGGCGTGCTGGACGGCCAGGGCCATTCGCTGAAGATGAACCTGGAGAGCAGCGAGGACTACTCGGCCTTCATACGCAGCCTGGCCGGCACGGTGGAAAACCTCGTGCTCGAGGGAAAGTTCACCCTCTCCGGACTCTTCGGAGCTGGCTTCGCCGGACAGACCTGGGAGGGAGCCGTGCTGCGCAACTGCGTAAGCAAGATTGACTTCGACGTGCGCGAAGCTGGGTTCGGCAGCTACATCGGAACCACCAATGCTCCTATCTTCATTGAAAACTGCGTGACGGCAGGCACGATAAAGGTGCTGCCCGAGGTAACGGCCTTTGGAGGTTTCATCGGGAGCACGGGACCCGCGACGTATATCCTGCTGCGACGCTGCCTGATGCTGGCCGACGTGGAGTGCGCTTCCGTCTCCGGCCAGTGGGGCACCTACATCTTCTCCCGCTACATAGGCACATGCGAGAACTGCTACTATACCAGCGCCTTTGCCGAACAGGCAAACGGAGCCACGCTCGTGGAGAAGGAGCAGGTGGCGAGCGGCGGGCTGTGCTGGCAGCTGAATCAGGGGCTGGAGACGCCTGCCTTCTACCAGACGCTGGATGCTGATGCGATCCCCTATCCCGTGGCCGAAGGGCACAAGCCGGTTTACATCAGCGCCCATGCCAACTGCGGCGGCCAGATTACCGAGGTGTTCGGCTACAACAACGAGAAGGAAGACATCCGCCAGGACGAACACACGATGCAGAACGGCACGTGCACCGTCTGCGGATATTCCGACCCCAACTACTTCACCGCAAACGAGAACGGCTTCTACGAGATTGACAATGCGCAGAAGCTCTATTGGTTCATCTCCCTCGCCACCGACGAGCCTGGAGCAAAGGCCCTTCTGACCGCCGACATCGACTTCTCCGAGCATAACACCATGCTGGGCGCCAGAAAGCCTTTCTCCGGCGTGCTGGACGGGCAGGGACACACCATTACGGTCAAGATAACGGGCGGCGAGGACGGAGCCAACTACGTGGCCTTCGTCCGCGAGCTGGACGGCGGCACGCTGGAGAACCTGGTGCTCGAGGGCGAGGTGGCCTCGGCATCCCTCTTTGCCGGAGGCATCGTGGGCCATACGATGAACCGCGCCGTGCTGCGCAACGTGGTGAGCCGCATCAGGCTCTCGCAGATCGGAGACGGAGGGGTGGCCGGATTCGGCGGATTCGTGGGTCACGTTCAGGACGGTCTCATCGAGAACTGTATCTTTGCCGGAAGCATCCACACCGTGGGCAACTCCACCAGCGGCGTCACCGGATGGGCCGACAACCTCGAGATGCACAACTGTGCCGTGATTGCCGACATCGAAGTGGGCGACCTCGCAGAATGCTATGCCGGCGCTCGCGGAGCCAATGTCGTGCAGGACAACTTCTACTATAAGACCCCGCTCTTGGGAAGCCCCTTCCCAGCCACACAGGTCACCGACGAACAGATTCAGAGCGGCGAGCTCTGCTGCCTACTGGGCGGCAATTTCCGTCAGAATCTTGGCGAAGACGCACATCCCGTACCAGACAAGACTCATGGCATCGTTACCAAGATTGGTACCACGGGCTATGCTACGTTGTATTTGCCCGAGACCGGCATGATAGTGCCCAACGGCGTGAAGGCCTACGCAGGCATCATCGACACGCCCAGGGTGAATATCTCTCCGCTCGGCGGCAACTACATCCCTGCTGCCACGCCTGTCATCCTGCAGGGCGAGGCAGGCTTCTACAGTTTCAAACCCTTCAGTATCGCAGGCGCAGCCAGTGAAATCGAGAACGAGCTGAAGGGCACCGCCGAGCCTCTGGCCGCTACCGGCACGCAGTACGTGCTGGCCGAGAAGGACGGCCAGGTAGGCTTCTACAAGGCCGAGGGCACTATCCCCGCAGGCAAGGCCTACATTGAATATGCAGGTGCCGGCGTGAAGGCCTTCTTCTTCGGCGACGCCACGGGCCTCTCCCAGACCCACTCACAAGGTGAGGGAGAAACGGCTACGGTATATGACCTCAGCGGCCGCCGTGTCGAGAAACCCGGAAAGGGCATCTACATCGTGAACGGAAAACTGAGAACCGTAAAATAGAGAATCGTGCATCATCAGATTCAGAGTACTGCCGCACCCCTCTCCGGAGCGTGCTTCGCAGGACGACGGAGCACGCTCCGGAGAGGGACGCAGTTCTTGAGGTGTCAAGCGCCGCAAAAGGCGTCGAGCGGGAGGCTCTGATTTCCAGCACACATTGTTTTTACAAAAAAAAGAGAGAGAAAGAATATGAAGAAGATGTATGTATCGCCCCGTCTGGAAGCAGCTTCCGGCGAGGCCACCGAGATGCTGGCAGCGAGCCTGCCCATCGGCGAGGGAACCGTTGACGGCAGCGACGCCTTAGTGAAGGAGAACGACTGGGACATCTTCTGCGACGAGGATGCCGTCGCAGAATGATGTCTTGTTAGATTTTAACAGCCAAGATGGCGATAAGGGTAGGCACGGCATGACTCGTCATGCTTGTGTCTGCCCTTCCAGAAAAACATGATGTCCTAAATCATTTGCGCATGACATTCCCTTGGCGGGGATTTGAGACAGGAGCCATAAGTCAGGAACTTACATCATGCCTTGTCTCATACCTTAATATACAATAAATATTATGAGATTCAAACAAATATCAGCCCTGGTTCCCGCCATACTGTGCGGGCTCCGGGCATCGGCTATCGAACAG
>ONFK01000183.1 GCA_900317065.1 uncultured Bacteroidales bacterium | reverse complement strand
ATAACCCTGAAATGAGCCGCCGCCGATGCAGGAAGACAAACGCAGTCCTCCCTCAAGCTCAAATTCCTTTGATGGGGTCCATTTGTCGGAAGCGAAGATTGAAGGCTGGAATGCCAATTCCCGCGGCAGTCTGCCCTCAATCATATTGGATTGTTCCCCTACTGCCGTCCTGTGTCCTCTCTGCAACGAGTACAGCAATGCCTCGCCGCCATAGTTCAAACGATGCCCGCCTGGCATCGGCATCACATAATCGCCCCTGACAAAGAACTGGTCGACAGCAGTCTCTATCCTGTACCCTTCCGTTGCTATAGTTACCTCCTGCACTGCATTTCCGTAATGGTCTGCACCGGCCGATACATTCAACGTTCCCTTGCCTGTCTTATGCTGCCAATGGATGGATCCGTTAGTGTTCCCGTACTTGAAAGTGGTATCCCGGCCGAAGGAAAAACCATCTCGCGAATTGTAGAAATAGGCCCTGAAGGTATTATTGTCATCAAGCCTGTATGTAAGCCCAAGGTTGATATCGTAAAAATTGGCATCCCCTCCCGAGAACTCGCTTTCCGAGGGCAGCGTCTTCAGTATCCAGTTGGAATAAGTGGTCCGGCCTCCAAGGGTGAGAGACAGTTTGTCGGTGACCGGACCTTCGACGTGCGCTCTGCTGGTAAGGATGCCAAGCCCGAGGGACCCCTTGATTTTTGTAGTGTCTCCGTCTTTGCATTGCACATCGAGCACAGAACTTATCCTTCCCCCGAATCCGGCAGGGATGCTGCCCTTGTAGAGTTCCACGTTTTCAACCAGATCCGGGTTGAACACCGAATTGATTCCGAAGAAATGCGAAGGATAGTAGATGGTGTTGCCGTTGAACAGTACAAGATTCTGGTCGGAACTGCCACCTCGGACATTGAAACCGGCAGAGGCTTCTCCGACTGTCTGCACTCCCGGCAAAGTCAGCACGACCTTCAAAACGTCCTTCTCTCCGAACACCGTTGGAATCTTTGCCATGGATGCACTGTTTATCTTCTCGACGCCCATGGCCGCGGATCTGTGATGCTTCATGCTCTCTGCCGACACCATGGCTTCGTCGAGCATGGTACTCCGATCATGCAGAGTCACGTTTAAAGAGCCGTCGCCGACAAGCTCTACCCGAAGCCGCTGTTCCTCTTTTTCAGCATCGCTGAATACAATCACGGTTTCTCCTTCGGGAATCGTAATGGAGAAACGGCCGTCCTGGCCGGAGTTGGTATATATTCCCGTTTTTTCATCGAAAACGATTACGGAAGCGAGTCGGTTACCTTCATCGTCAAGGGTGACTCCGCTCACGGTCACCTTGCCTCCCGGCCTGCGAGTACCTTCGTTCCCTATTACATACAACTTGTTCCTGTACCGTGCATCCACCGCCTCCAGATCGGGGACATCATTCATTCCCTTGTCAAAATATGTCAGCGGCAGATCTTCCGTGGCTACGACCGGGGTTTTCGGAACAGAAGGCGGCAACAGGTCGGATCCGGTTCCCTCCACAGGATGCCAGCCGGAAAGGGATGAGAAGAAAGATCCGTCGCTTTGGCTTTTCCGGATAAGCCTGCGCGCTTTTCCCTTGCCGATCCGTTCCAGAACTCCGTCGTCGAGAATCCACCAGCGACTGACATACGAAAAATAGTTTGTCACATTGATGTCGTATTGGGGATCGTAGTAACCTATCGGCCCTCCGTTGAAGTCCCCCGCACGGGAATACATCCTTTTGATTACCTGTTGCAGCACGGCAGGCTGCGCGTCCACAACGACTTTGAAAAAGCCTTCCGGCGCGTCGGGGACATTCTGGTAGCGGAGATTGACGTAAATGTCATCACCCATACGGAGCCATTCCACTTGACGAGTGTCAGGGACGGTGGCTGCCGTAGTGTCGCTCATCTTCACGACCAGTTTCTGCTCGACGGCGTCAATCTTCATAGGGACGCCTTCGTATAAAAGTCCGTTGTACATCACCGTTCCGCTCCTGAACGAAAGAGTATCCCAATACGGTGTTCCATTGTACTTGGAAACATATCTGGGGGCCAGTCTGCCACGATACAGCATAGATGGACTGCCAGAGTCCTGCCCGTTCAGCGCCTTGAACGGGAACAACATGGCCACGACGGCTATCAGCCTAACGATTCTTCCTTGTCTGATACAGTTCATATGAGTTCACGAGATTGTGCCAGATCGCATACAGTCCGCCGGCTACCGACGTAACGGGCGTCATGTAATTGAATCCGAGCCAGATGATGAAGCCGGTATTCTTCTGTCCGAGAGCCTGTCCTGCAGTTATCGACTCCACGCGGCCATAATGCCGGGCGACCCGGCGCCCCATCCAGAACTGGAACAGGCAGCATACGAGCGACACAGCGGCTATGCCGAGCACTACGGCAAAACCTATCCCGCTTGTCACGAGAGCTCCGGTGGCCAGCGATATGGCAAGAACAAGCCCAAGTCCCCAAACATAAAATGCCCATCCTGCGTAACGGGCCAGCCAACGCTGGAGGCCGGGGAAGAAATACCGGATGAACCATGCAAGGAGACAGGGAAGCACGAGTATGGAGAACACTCTCCTTATTATCGCGAAGAAATATGAAAAAAAGCCGACCTCGACAGTAGGATGCACCAAAGGAATCATCAGCGGTATCAGAATGGAGGCCAGCAGGTCCGCAAGCACTGTATATGTCATTATACCGGGCAGGCTTCCGCCTATTTTGGATGTGATGACTCCGGCAGCTGCAGCAGTCGGACAGATGAAGCATAGCATTGCGCACTCTGTGAGAATCCGCCCTCCCCCGTCCGGAAGGCCGGTCGCAATGAAAGCGAAGGCCGCAAACAACACGGCCTGCACCGCTATCAGCTCGAAATGCCATTTGTGAAATTTGAGATCGGAGGGCGCCACGACATTGAGTTGCAGGAAGAGCATGATGCTGATGAGGACGGGCTGAAGCTTCCTGGACACTGCCATATACGCATCTTCGCTGAAAGACGGCACAAAATGAAGTATCAGATAAATGGCCGCCCCGGCTGTCATCGCAATGGGCAGCATCCAGTCTTTTAGAAAAGTCTTTTCTTTCTCCAGCATAATTGCGTAAAAATAATGATAATTGAGCATTAATTGGATTAATATTTGCATAATTTTAAAATTTATGTTTACATTTGCAGTGTAATAGTAGACTAATACACTATGTTTTTTAAGAAAGTATTTACAAAATGGCTGCCTGCGGCACTTGCTCTGGCTCTCCCCTGCTTTACGGCCAATGCCCAGAACAAAATCATCGGAAAAGTGATCGACAGCGCGAGCCTGGCGCCCGAACCGGGAGCCGTGGTCCAGCTTTTCGAAGGCAGCGACACCAACGAGAACATGAAAGGCTATGCCATCAGCGATTCCGCCGGCGTATATTCCATCAGCTATAAAAGCATAACCCCCGATACCGATTATATCGTCACCGTATCCAATATGGGCAGGAACACGGAGAAACGCGTTTTCCGGCCTGCAGGGCCTGTTACCGATCTCGGCTCGACCGGCCTAAGCAACGACGTCCAGACACTGAACAGTTCAAAGGTGACAGCGGCCAGGCCGCTCATAAAAATGGAAGCCGACAAAATCGGCTACGACGTGGAAAGCGACCCGGACTCCAAGGCCAATACCGTGCTGGAGATGCTCAGGAAGGTGCCCATGGTCACAGTCGACGGACAGGACAACATCACCGTGAACGGCAGCAGTTCCTTCAAGGTTTACGTTGACGGCAAGCCGAACCAGATGCTGAGTTCCAATCCTTCGAAGATTTTCAAGGTGATGCCGGCCTCCGCCGTCAAGAATATTGAGGTCATTACAAACCCAGGGGCCAAGTATGATGCAGAGGGCACAGGCGGAGTGCTGAACCTCATTACCGCTCGCACACAAACCGGCGGCAGCGCAGTCCCGGACGGCATAAACGGCAGTATCAGCGCCGGGCTTGACAGCCGCGGAGGTTATAACGG
>ONFK01000181.1:2891-7016 GCA_900317065.1 uncultured Bacteroidales bacterium | reverse complement strand
GAAGTCATGCTCGCCGCCTTTTTCCTGCAGCTCATGGGCATCGGCATGCCGCTCATCACGCAGGTCATCATCGACAAAGTCATCGGCAACCAGGGCTGGTCCACCCTCACCGTCATCGGCGTCAGCATGGTCATCTTCTTCCTGCTGCAAGCCATCCTCTCGGGGCTGCGCACCTACCTGCTGAACCACACGACCATCAAGCTCGACGCCATCCTCGGCACGCGGCTCTTCCACCACCTCATCAGCCTGCCGCTCCCGTACTACGAATCCCGCCGCGTCGGCGACACCCTCACCGCAAACGAGATCAGCGCGGAATGCAAGTTCACCCGCGCCCCCCAGCGATACACGGAGGCCTCTCTGGTGAAGAAACTCGAAGAGCTGGGAATCGGCCGTCCTTCCACATACGCTCCTACCATCACGACCCTCACCAAGACAAGAGGATACATCGCCTCCGGCAACCGCGAAGGAGAGAAGGTGGAGGTTGTCAATTTCAAGCTGAAGGGCTCCGACCTGGGTTCTTCCCGAAAGAAGGAAGTGATAGGGGAAGACAAGGGCAAACTGCTGCCTCAGGACGTCGGGATGCTCGTCACCGACTATCTGGTGGAGAACTTCCCGAAGATCATGGACTACAACTACACAGCCGACGTGGAAAGCAACCTGGACAAGATTGCGGAGGGGAAAGAAGACTGGAAGGTCTATCTCAAGGAGTTCTATCCCCCCTTCCACCACCTGGTGGAAGACAAGATGCACGACGGGCAGTACACCCATGTGGAAAGGGTGCTTGGCACGGACCCTGCCGACGGACAGCAGATAATTGCGAAATACGGTCAATACGGGGCCTACGTGCAGAAGGGAGAAGGAGATGCGCGCAGGTTTGCAAGCCTGGACAAGGGGCAGCTGATTGAGACCGTCACCCTCGAAGAAGCCATCAAGCTGCTGTCGCTGCCGAGGACGGTGGGCAGCCTGGACGGCACGGACATCATCGTGACCAAAGGCAAATTCGGGCCGTACATCAAATACGGCGAACTCAACGTGACGCTTCCCCGCAAGACCGACCCTCTGACCGTCGGCCTGGAAGAATGCATCGCTGCCATAAAAGCTCAGCAGGAAGCCGCACCGGAGAACAATATCATCATGGAATTCCAGGACGAAGACATTGCGGTGATCAACGGCAGATACGGCCCCTATATCAAGCATGCCGGGAAGAATTTCCGCATACCGAAGGGCACTGACGCCGCCGCGCTGACCTTGGAGCAATGCAGGGAATTCATTGCAGGCGGGTCTGCCGGTGCAGGCCGGAAACCGTACAGGAGATTCACCAAAAAGAAATAGACTATGGGCAATTATCAGATTGATGAAATCGACAGGAAGATTCTTTCCTTCCTGGTCAAGGATGCCAGAATGGCGTACCTGGAGATCGCCCGCGAATGCGGAGTGTCCGGTGCCGCCATCCACCAGAGGGTGCGCAAACTCGAAGCGGGCGGCGTCATCACCGGTTCGCGTCTGTTGGTAAAACCCAGTGCCATAGGCTTGAACGTCTGCGCTTTCGTAAGCATTTCCATCTCCGAAGCCAACAAGTACAAGGAGGTCACCGAGTCGCTGAAGAAAATCCCGGAGGTAGTGGAATGCCATTTCGTGACCGGCAGCACGGCACTGCTCATAAAGTTGTACTGTTTCGACAACGACCACCTCATGAGCGTGCTGCTCAACACGATACAGAACATCCCCTATGTGCAGTCCACGGATACCATGATTTCGCTCGACGAAGCGTTCGAGCGTCAGGTCTGGGTGAAGGACTTCAATATTACCGGATTCAGATAAAGAAGGCGGCGAGCTCCATGTCCTCGGGAGTCGTCAGTTTTATGTTGTTTCTCTCTCCGTCGATGTAGGAGAGGGGAATTCCGTATCTGGCAGCCACCGAAGCGTCGTCGGTGTAGGACAGGTCGTAGGGAAGTTCATAAGCCGCACGCAGTTCCTCGGACAGGAACATCTGGGGCGTCTGGGCCCCGAACACCCGGCTGCGGTCGGGATCCGGGTCGCCGGTAGCGACGATGCGGCCGTCGGGGTTGCGCCTGAGGCTCTTCAGCGTGTCCGTCACGGGGAGCACCGGAATCAGGGCGCGGCAACTGCGCATCTGCGAAAACATCTCTTTGATCAGCGCTCCGCTGACAAGCGGCCTCACTCCGTCGTGTACGGCCACCACCACGCCGTCCGGCACCTTGGCAAGGGCGTTCTTCACGCTGTGGAAACGAGTGATGCCGCCTTCGACTATGCGCTGAGGCACATCGAGGGGATATTTGGTGCAGAGATCCTCCCAGAGGGAAACATGCTCCCTGGGAAGGACCGTGACCACTTTCACGTCGGGGCAGGCGTCCACAAAGGCAAGTATGCTCCTGTGCAGCACGGGAAGGCCGTCCAGAAGCAGGAACTGCTTGGGTTCGGCGCTCTTCATCCTGGTGCCGCTGCCGCCCGCAGTGAATATCACATACTTTTTTCTTTCCATATTGTGCAGAAACCAATGGCAAAATTAACTAAAATTCTTATATTTGTTTGACTAAATATTTGAGTATCGGAAATGGCATTTTCTTTTTTGAATCAAGAACTGGCAATCGACCTCGGAACGGCCAATACCGTCATCTACCAGAATGACGAAATCGTGCTGGACGAGCCGAGCATCGTAGCCATCGACAACAATACCAACAAGTGCATCGCCATAGGGCAGAAGGCCAAACTGATGCAGGAGCGTACCAATCCCGGCATCAAGACCATCCGTCCTCTGCGCGACGGCGTGATTGCCGACTTCAACGCCGCCGAAATGATGATCCGCGGGTTCATCAAGCAGGTGAACAGCAAGCGTCACAGCCTCTTCACCCCCAACCTCAAGGTGGTGGTCGGCATCCCCTCCGGGTCCACCGAAGTTGAAATCCGCGCCGTCCGCGACTCTTCCGAGCACGCCGGCGGGCGCGACGTATACCTCATCCACGAGCCGATGGCATCCGCCCTCGGTATAGGGCTGGAGGTGCTGGCGCCCAAGGGAAGCATGGTGGTCGACATAGGCGGCGGCACCACCGAAATCGCAGTCATCTCCCTCGGAGGCCTGGTAATCCAGGACAGCATCCGCACCGCGGGCGACGTCTTCACATCCGACATCCAGTACTATCTCCGCCAGCAGCACAACATAAAGGTCGGTGAAATCACCGCCGAAAAGATCAAGATCGCCGTGGGAGCCGTAATTCCGGACCTCGACGAGGCGCCGGAGCCTTTCATCGTGCGCGGTCCGAACCTGATGACCGCCCATCCTGTGGAAGCCACCATCACCCACGACGAGATCGCGCACTGCCTGGACAAGTCCATCGCCAAGATCGAGACTTCCATCCTCCACGTGCTTGAGCAGACTCCTCCGGAGCTGTACTCCGACATCGTGGAGAACGGCATCTTCCTCTCCGGCGGCGGCGCACTGCTGCGCGGTCTGGACAAACGCCTGACCGACAAGGTCAACATCCCCTTCCATGTCGCCGAAGACCCTCTTCACGCAGTGGGCCGCGGCACTTGCATGGCTCTCAAGAACACCGACAGTTATCCTTTCCTGATGAGGTAGCAAATGGCCGTCGAGAGGAAAAAATTTGGTTCCGACATCCTGAGCGCGGCAGTCTTCGTAACATTGGAGATTGCCGCAATCGTTATGCTGGGCCACAGTTCTTCCCTGCAGAATATCTGGATAAACAGGGCGTCGCACCGCGTACACGCCTCGATATGGAGCGCCGGGGAGAGAATTCGCAATTACTTCACCCTCGACAGGCAGAACAAAAAACTCGCCGCAGAAAACATCGAATTGTCGGCGCTGGTGCGGGAATTCGGGCAGAGAGATCTTTCCTACCGCGAGAATCACATCTACGACAGCAAGGTCGGCAACTTCAAGATGATTCCCGCGACCATAGTTAAGGCCAGCCGCAACACTCAGCACAATTACATCATCCTCAACAAGGGTACGGAAGACGGCGTCAGGCCGCAGACAGGGATAGTCACAACCAGCGGAGTGATCGGCGTGGTGAGTTCCGTGGGCAAGCATTATTCCTACGGCATCACGCTCATGAATCCGCGAATGAGCGTCAGCGCCAGGATCGG
>ONFK01000181.1:0-2868 GCA_900317065.1 uncultured Bacteroidales bacterium | reverse complement strand
ACGGCCGCCATACGGACGGAGCCATCATGCGCGGACTCCCCCTGCATCAGCAGATCTCACCGGGCGACACTGTCTGGACCAGCGGTTTCTCCTCGGTATTCCCCGCCGACATCCCGGTCGGGACGACCGGCCGCATCCGTCAGGTTGACGGCAGCACCAACGAAGTGAGCGTCAAGCTGTTCCAGGATTTCTCCGCCTTGCGCTACGTGATAATCACCGAGAATCTCGACAAGGCCGAGATCGAAGCGGTGGAAAAGGAGGCTGGCAAATGAGACAGCGTTACATCCTCACCTACCTGATCCTGCTGGCCATACAGATTGTTCTGGGAGACCTGCTCAATCTTTCGCAGTATGTCATAATCTGTTTCCTGCCGGTGATGATACTGAGCCTTCCCATCACCTACAGCACCACTCGCCTGCTGGTCATCGCCTTCGTCAGCGCCCTGGCGGTGGATTTCTTCACGAACGGGATGCTCGGGCTGAACATTTGCGCGCTCCTTCCGGTCGCCCTGGCCCGCAACCGTCTCATCCGCCTGGTTTTCGGTTCCGAATTGCTGTCCCGGCAGGAAGACATCTCCATCCATAAACAGGGGGGAGGCAAAGTGCTCCTGGCCATCCTGCTGGCCACTACCCTGTTTTTCGCCGTCTTCATTCCCGTAGACTGCGCAGGCACCCGCAGTGTTTCCTTCATGGCAGTGCGCCTGCTTGTTTCCGTCGCCTTGAGCTCTGCCGTTTCCTATTATGTTGCCGGAGTGCTTGCTCCGAGGGAGGCAGACAGATGGAACTGAGACGCAGCGACAGGCTCTTGATCGGCCTCTGGGCAGTAATCCTCATCCTCCTGGTGCGTCTGTTCGCAATCCAGATAGTGGACGATTCCTACAAGAGGGACGCCAACAACAATTCTATGGTCTACCATACCATTTATCCGCCGCGCGGAATAGTTTACGACCGCAACGGAGAGGTGCTGGTGGGCAACCGTATCTGCTACGACATCCTGGTCACTCCGCGCGAAGTGACGGCTTTCGACACCCTGGCTCTTGCGGAGGCCCTCGACCTGGACACTCTCTGGGTGCGGGAGCAGATGGCATACTACAGGAAATACCGTTCGCGCATCGGCTGGCAGACCCTGCAGTTCGCAAAGCAGGTCAGCGTTGAGAAATACATGAAGTTCGCAGAGCGCGCCTATGATTTTCCCGGATTCCGCGGGCAGGTGCGCACCGTGCGGGAATATCCCTTCAATGCCGGAGGGAACCTGCTCGGCTATGTTTCGGAGGTGAACGACAGGGAGATTGAGAAGGAGCCGGAAGTATACAAGAGCGGGGACTATATAGGCAAGACGGGCCTGGAGGCGGCAAGGGAGAAAGACCTTCGCGGCGAGAAGGGTTATCACGTCTACCTGAGAGACTCCCGCAACAAGGTGCAGGCTTCTTACAAGGACGGAGAATTCGACAAGGAAGCCGTGCCCGGGAAGAACATCGTTACCACCATCGATGCGCATCTGCAGCAGTACGGACAGGAACTGATGCACGGCAAGAAAGGCAGTCTGATCGCACTCGAGCCGTCCACCGGAGAAATACTGGCGATGGTGTCCAGCCCCGGCATCGACGTGGACGTCCTCTCCAACATGGGCGCCAACTACGCCCGGCTCGCGAAGGATCCCGGGAGGCCAATGTTCAACCGCACCGTGCAGGCATCATATCCCCCCGGATCCGTCTTCAAGCTGGTGAACGGCCTCATCGGACTTCAGGAAGGAGTGCTCGAGCCCTGGTATCAGTATCCCTGCAACAGGGGCTACTACTATACCAAGACGAGGAAACTGGGATGCCACGGCCACAGGAGCCCTCTGCGTCTCGAAGAGGCCGTGATGATGAGCTGCAACGCCTACTTCTGCTATGTGCTCAAGAATCTGTTGGAGAACGACAGATACGAGTCGGTTTCGGAAGCCTTCGACAAATGGAGGGAGTATGTGCTGAGTTTCGGTTTCGGGCAGAAACTGGGGAGCGACTTCCCTTCCGAACTGGGCGGGAACATCCCCACTTCCAAGCTGTATGACAAGCGCTACGGACGCAGGCGCTGGAGGACTTCCAACGTGATCTCGCTGTCCATAGGCCAGGGAGAAATCGGGGCGACGCCCCTGCAGATAGCGAATCTCGCCGCAATAATGGCCAACCGGGGCTACTACTACATCCCGCATATCGTCAAGGATTCCGAAGGGCTCGAAATAGATGAAAAGTACAAGGAGAGGCACTATACCATGGTGGACACCTCGCATTTTTCGAAGGTTATCCCGGGGATGTGGATGGCGGTGAACGGCGGGCCGGGGTCCGGAGGAACCGCAGGGATGGCGTGCGTGCCGGGGTTGGACATCTGCGGAAAGACGGGAACCGCACAGAATCCCCACGGAGCCGACAATTCGGTATTCATCTGCTTCGCTCCGCGCGAGAATCCCAGGATTGCGGTGGTCGGTTATATCGAGAATGCCGGTTGGGGCGGCTCCTGGGCCTGCCCGCTGGCGTCGTTGCTTATAGAGAAATATCTCCTCGGGGAAACCACCCGCCCCGAACTGGAGAAACGTATGATGGAAACTGTTTTCAATGTTGCAGGGAACTGACAGAGGTTTGCGCAGTTCGGTGGACTGGACTCTGATCCTGATCTACCTGGTGCTGGTCTTCATAGGCTGGCTGAACGTGTATGCCTCCATCCACAGTCCGGACATGGGCTCGCCGCTGGACTTTTCGCTGCGCAGCGGCAAGCAGTTCATGTGGATACTGACCGCGTTCGCGCTGGCGCTGACCATACTGTTTGCAATCAATCCCCGGCTTTGGGAGGTGCTGGCGACCCCCGGATACCTGATAGTGCTGGTGCTGCT
>ONFK01000202.1 GCA_900317065.1 uncultured Bacteroidales bacterium | reverse complement strand
ATAGATTCCTTCGTCGGTCTTCGACCTCCTCGGAATGACAGATGGTTGTCATTCCTTTTTTTGTCATTCCGAGCGAAGCGAAGGAATCTTATTTCTTAAACGTGTATCTCTTCGACCTCAACGCCTCGGAATTACCCCCGTACAGCAGCCTGTACTTGCCCGGAAGCGGGACCATGTCCTGCTTTTCCTCCGACCACCAGAGGAAGGTCTCGTCGTCGATAGGAATCTCCACCTTCACACTCTTGCCTGCAGGCACGGAAACCCTCTTGAAGGCACGCAGGGTGCGGATGGGGCCGCCCACGTCGCCGGGCTTCGAAACATAGAGCTGCACGACCTCTGCACCGTCTACCTTGCCCTTGTTACGTACTTTCACTATCACCTTGCCGTCACGCACGCGCGGTCTGCCAACTTTGAATCTGGTGTAGCTGAGACCGTATCCGAACTGCCACAGAGGCTCGCCGTTGAAGAATCGGTAGGTATGCCCCGCCATGTTGTAGTCCGAGAAATCGGGCAGCTGCTCCGTGCTCTTGTAGAAGGTCAGAGGAAGTTTTCCGCAGGGGTTGAAGTCGCCGTAGAGGACGTCCGCTATGGCGGTGCCGCCCTCCTGTCCGGGATACCATGCCTGGAGAATCGCCTCGCAGTTGGAGGTCTCGTCGGTGAGAGCCATCGCCGAACCGCTGAAGTTCACGAGGATAACCTTCTTGCCAGCATTGTGCAGCGCGGCGATCAGATCTTTCTGGACCTGAGGGAGTTCGATCTTCGTGCGGTCGCCGCCCTCGAATCCGGGGAAGCCGCCGGCGTCGCCCTGCTCGCCTTCAAGGAAGGGAGTGATGCCGGAGGCGAAGATGACGGTCCCGATGCCGTCCAGGGCTGCCAGGATCTTGTCCGTCTCACCTTCGCTTTCCAGATGGCCGCAGCCCTTCACGTAGCGCAAGTTGTCGCCCAGGCGCGCCTTCAGTGCCGTCAGCAGGGTGACGGTCTCCTTGGGAACAGGGCTGTAGTTGCCCCACATCATGGTGGTGTCGTCGGCATTGGGGCCTACCAGCGCGACGCTCTCTTTCCCGCTGAGCGGGAGGATGCCGCCCTTGTTCTGCAGGAGGACCATGGTCTCGCGGGCCATCTTCAGCGCAAGCGCCTTGTGCTCAGGGCCTTCCACTATGTCTTCCGGAAGATTCGACCAGGGGTCCACTCCGTCGATCTCGCCCAGGCGGATACGGGCTACGATGATCCTCTTGAGATTGCGGTCGAGCTCCTCCTCGGTCAGAAGACCTTTCTTCACCGCCTCGGGGATGGTATGATATGCGTGCCCGCATTCGACGTCAACTCCGTACTTCACTGCTAGCGCGGCGGCCTCCTCCTGGGTCTCCACATACTCGTGCCGGCCCTTGATGTAGAAGTCGGCGACAGCCCAGCAGTCGGAGACTATCACTCCCCTGTAGCCCCATTTTCCGCGGAGCACGGTGTCGATCAGATAGTCGCTAGCGCCGCAGGGCTGGCCCTCGAAGGCGTTGTAGGCGGTCATCACCTGCTCCACGTCCGCCTTGGTCACAAGGTCCTTGAATGCAGGGAGATAGGTCTCGTAGAGATCCCTGCGGGTGGGGCGCGCGTCGAAGCGGTGCCTGTCCGGTTCGGGCCCGGAGTGCACGGCATAATGCTTCGCGCAGGCGAAGAGCTTGCGCACCGGGCTGTCGTCTGGGCCCTGCAGGCCGCGCACGACAGCCATTCCCATCTGTCCCATCAGATAGGGATCCTCCCCGTAGGTCTCCATCCCGCGGCCCCAGCGGGGATCGCGGAAGATATTGATGTTCGGGGTCCAGAAGGTGAGGTTCTGATAGCGCTCGTGGCTGCCCTCGGCGTCTGCGATGCGGTGCTTCACGCGGGCCTCGTCGCTCACCGCCGTGAACACGTCGTACACCAGCGCATCGTCGAAGGATGCGGCCATTGCGATAGGCATGGGGAAGGTGGTGGCGGAGCCGTTGCGCCCTACTCCGTGCAGGGCCTCGTTCCACCAGTCATACTGCTTGATGCCGAAGCGCGGGATGGCCTTGGATGCGTTGAGGGTAAGTCCGGTCTTCTCTTCGAGGGTAAGGCGGGAGATGAGGTCGTCCGCCCTCTGCTCGGGGCTGAGGCTCTTGTCCTGGAAAGGGTAGGGTTGCGCGGATGCGGCGGCGCAGATGCAGAGAACTGCGATCAGAAGATGTGGTTTGGTCATAATTTCGTGCGATATTGCCACAAATTTAACAAATAATTGCTACATTGCAGAAAACAACCGTAAAATGAAAAAGACGTTCAAAGAACTGAAGCGCGAGGCCCGTGCCGCCCTGAAGGGCAAGTGGGGCGAGGGAGTCCTGCTTGTATTCGTACTGCTGCTTTTCGCCTTTCTGTGCGACCTGCCGAGCGGATATTATCAGATTTCCCATCCCGGATACCAGCAGGATATGATGAATTACGGAATTCAGTGGAGCTTCCTGAAATTCGTAATTCCGACATCTCTCCTGGGGATATTTGTCTTTTATCCCCTTGCAGTAGGAGCCTCGAATTCCTGGAGGGTTATCCTCGACGGAGATAAAGACTTGGTGGACAATGCTTTCAAACTGGGCTTCGGCAACTATTTCCATAACATAGGAGGCATGCTTCTGATGATCATTCTCATTTTTCTCTGGAGCCTGCTGCTGCTCATTCCCGGCATCATCAAGTCTTTCGCCTATGCGATGACTCCCTTCGTGCTGGTGGATAATCCCGAACTGTCATGCTACGAGGCCATCAAGCGAAGCCAGGAACTTATGAAGGGCAACAAGTGGCGCTACTTCCTGCTCGCCCTCAGTTTCCTGGGCTGGATACTCCTCGGCATACTCTCCCTCGGCATCGGCTTCTTCTGGATCATTCCTTATATAGAAACTACCACCGCGGCATTCTACTACGACATCAAAGCCCAGAAAGGTCTATGATTTCAATCTATACCATAACTTCCGGCCTGCACGACGAGGCTGCCGTCCGCAGTCTTTCGGATGCTTTCCTCGACGGCATTTTTCCCGACGGAGGATACGATTTCAAAGGTGCCTGCTTTGACGATTTCGGGGAAGCTGAGCTTAATATAATATATGTGCGCACGGGTGGCGCCGAGGGCATCTTCGAGGAACTTCTGCCCAAACTGCTCGAAACAGGGGTGTCGTATTTCACCCTCCTGACATCCGGCACCAGCAATTCCCTCGCCGCCTCTCTGGAAATACTCTCGTACCTCAGGCAGAAGGGCCTGCGGGGAGAAGTCCTGCACGGCTCCGCAGAATACATACGCGGACGCATCTCCCAACTCGAGAAGATAGCGCAGGCCCGAATTCTCCTTTACGGCAGCACCGTCGGCGTCATCGGACAGCCCTCCGACTGGCTCATCTCCAGCGTCTACGATGAAGGCACCATACTCCAGAAACTCGGGGTTCTGGTGAAGGATATCCCGATGGAGGATCTGCTGGACGAATTCGACAGGCAGAAGTCCCGCGAAGTCAACCCCGGACCGGCAATGCTTGTACAGCGGCCCTTTTTCCGGGACGCTGACAAGCCCTTTGCCGGCCCGGTTCCCGAAGTCCGCGAAGCTCTCCCCGGCGCCATCCGTATCTACAACGCCCTAAAGGTCCTCGTCGAAACCCATGACCTC
>ONFK01000180.1 GCA_900317065.1 uncultured Bacteroidales bacterium | reverse complement strand
CGAGTGCGAACGGCATCAAGTTCGGCACCGTCACCAGGGGCACATTCCGCAATTTCGTTTTCCGGAACATCGAGATTTACGACACCTTCCGCTCTGCGGTCACCATCGCGAGCGTAGACGGGGCCACCATAGAAAACATAAAGATCGACGGGCTTCGCAGCACCAATACCGGCAACCCCATATTTCTACGCACCGGCTCCCGTAATGGCGGCGCGGCGCCATGCCTGCGGAACATCGTCATCCGCAACATGTATGCAGAAGTGCCTTTCGAAAAACCGGATGCCGGCTATATGTACGAAGGGCCGGTAGAGGATCTCCCCCGCAATGTGTGCCCGAGCGGCATACAGGGCATTCCCGGACTTCGCATCCAGAACGTCCTGCTGGAGAATGTCGAAATACATTATCCCGGAAAGGCCGATGCCTCGTATGCCTTCCGCGGCACTTCAAAAGCGGAACTCGAGGCCATCCCCGAACTTGAAAAGAGTTATCCAGAATACTCCAACTGGAAGGAACTCCCTGCGTGGGGATTCTATATCCGCCATGCCGACGACATCACTTTCAAGAATGTCAAGATTGTAGTAGAAGACGAGGATTACCGCCCCGCGGTAGTCGCAGACGACGTCAACGGCCTCGACCTCAAGGGCCTCACAATAATCCAGAAAAGCGCCCC
This sequence comes from uncultured Bacteroidales bacterium, assembly GCA_900317065.1. Classification (GTDB taxonomy): domain Bacteria; phylum Bacteroidota; class Bacteroidia; order Bacteroidales; family UBA932; genus Cryptobacteroides. The sequence continues at coordinate 3,459 of ONFK01000180.1, read as the reverse complement.
GAAGGGGAAGAAACAGACGGTGTTCAACAAGGTAAGAATATTCAATTTATCCAAATAATCAAAATGAAGAAATTGCTCACAATTGCTTCGGTTCTGGCTCTCGCCCTGATTTCGGTCAGCGCAGGCGCCAAGGACTATCTGGCAACCGATTTCGGAGCCAAGGCAGACGGAAAGACTCTCAACACGGCATCGCTGCAGGCGGCCATCGACTACATCTCGGACAACGGAGGCGGAAGGCTCGTACTGAATGGCGGTGATTTCGTGTCCGGCACAATCTATCTAAAATCGGACGTCACCCTGCACATCGAAGAAGGATCCCGCCTTCTGGGTTCCCTCAACCCCTGGGACTATGTCCGTGATCCGGACGCGCAGTGGACCGCTTTCGTTTTCTCGATCAAGCAGAAGAACATCGGAATCTCCGGCAAGGGTGAAATCAACTGCCGCGGCTTCCTGGTAGCCACCAAAGGTGTGGATTACTGCCATCTGGGCCTGATCGACGACCCTCTCAAACTCGACCGCCTTCAGGAAGGCAAACGCCCCGAGAACCTTCATTTCTTCAAATGTGAAGGCATCACCGTAAAGGACATCACCCTGCGCGATCCCGCCAGCTGGAACCAGCAGTACGACAAATGCCGCAACATCCTCGTGGACGGGGTGAAGGTGGATGCAAAATCCTACTGGAACAATGACGGCATCGACATCGTCGACTGCTCGGACGTCGTCATCCGCAACTGCGACTTCGATGCGGCGGACGATGTCTACTGCTTCAAGAGCCACAGCAAGGACGGTGTTTCCGAAAACATACTCGTAGAGAACTGCCGCGGCCGTTCGAGCGCAAACGGCATCAAGTTCGGAACCTACACCCTCGGCAAGTTCAAGCATTTCCGCTTCAAGAACATGTACATCTACAATACCTATCGTTCCGCCATCACGATCGCAACCGTCGACGGAGCATCCATTGAAGACGTGGAAATCGACGGACTCCAGAGCATTCATACCGGCAATCCCATTTTCATCCGCACAGGCTCCCGCCGTCCCGGCGAGAATCCCTACATGAAGGACATCGTCATCAAGAATGTTTATGCCGAGGTTCCTTTCGAAAAGCCCGATGCCGGTTATATGTATGAAGGCCCCGTGGAGGATCTCCCCCGCAACGTATGCCCGAGCGGCATCCAGGGTATCCCCGGAATGCCCATCCAGAACATTACTCTCGAGAACGTCGAGATAGTTTATCCCGGCAAGGCCGACGCCAACTACGCATTCCGCGGTTCGTCCAAGGCCGAACTCGAAGCCATCCCCGAACTTGAAAAGAGCTATCCCGAGTTCTCCAACTGGAAGGAACTCCCTGCATGGGGATTCTACATCCGCCACGCCGAAGGAGTGAACTTCAAGAACGTCAAGATTACGGTCAAGGGCGAGGATTACCGTCCGGCCATCGTTGCCGATGACGTTAACGGCCTCAACTTCAAGGGCGTGCAGATTTTCCAGGAAAACACTCCCAAGGGAAAGAAGCAGATCATAACCAACAACGTCAAGAAATTCAAAAACAAGAAATAATGAAAAAGATAATTGCTATAGCAGCGGCTGCTCTTTTGTGTATCGGCAGCTTTGCACAGGGAAAGGAATATCTGGCATCATACTTCGGCATCAAGAGCAACGGGGAGATCGACAATACGACCAGCATCCAGAAGGCGATTGATTTTATTGCCCAGAAGGGAGGAGGCACTCTGACGTTCTCCGTAGGACGCTATCTCACAGGCGCCGTGTACCTCAAGAGCGGAGTCAACATCAGGCTCGACGCCGCTTCCGATATCATCGGTACCGACAACATTCACGGCTATAAGGGCCAGAAGGCCATCTTCAACGCCATCGGCGTGGAGAACGTAAAGATTTATGCAACCCGTGGCAACGGCGTCATCGACGGTCGCGCGGACCTCGTCCTCAAGAGCTACAACGACCAGAAGGCAAAAGGGTATATCAGCGCCTCGACTCCCGTTCCCACCCTTCTCTATTTTGAGAACTGCAAGAACATCAAACTGCAGAAGTTCCTGTATCGCAATCCTGCGACTCCCGGGAAGTTCTACGAAGCAGTCAACAGCGATGTGAGCGTGGAGGGTTGCTTCACCGATACAAGAGACTGATGAAAAGACTCATACTGCTTTCGACGCTATTTCTTGCAGCGCTGCAGGTTTCCGGGGAGGAATGGAAGGCCCATTGGATTTCCAGGGCCTACTGCGCCGGGACCGGCAACACCTGGATAGCGTTCCAGAAAAAGCTTGATATCCAGGATGTTCCGTCAACTCTGCCTGCAAGGATAGCGGCGGATTCCAAATACTGGATGTGGATCAACGGAGAGATGGCCGTGTATGAGGGCGGACTCAAGCGAGGCCCGGCTCCCGGCGACGGTTATTACGACACGGTGGACATAGCTCCGTATCTCAAATCCGGCCAGAACGTCATTTCGGTTCTGGTATGGTATTTCGGACGCAACGGGTTCAGCCACATGGGCAGCGGAATGCCCGGCCTGCTTTTCGAGGCTGAAGGCGGCGGTGTACGGATACTCTCCGACGACACCTGGGATGCCTGCGAGCATTTTTCCTACGGAACGGCGTCCGGGAAGGCCACCAATTACCGCCTGAGCGAAAGCAACGTGCGCTACGACGCCCGCAAGTTCAATCCCGACTGGTATAAGGGAGGGAAAAAGATGGGCAGCGCCTATGAAATCGGAATAAAGCCCGGAAATCCTCCCTTCGGAAAACTTGTCCCCCGCCCCATCCCGATGTGGAAAGATCATGGACTCCGCGATTACGAATCTGTCCGCCGCAGCGGCGATACCCTCATCTGCCGTCTCCCCTACAACGCCCAGTTCTCCGCTTATATGGAACTGGACGCCCCAGCGGGTAAAAGTGTTTTCCTGCACACCGATCACGACTCCATAGGGCCCGAAAAGTGCATGCACGGAGAATACATTACCAGGAACGGGAAGCAGGTCTACGAGCATCTGCCGTGGATGAACGGCGAATACATGTACTACATCGTGCCGGAAGGGGTGAATATCACCCGGGTCCAGTACCGCGAAACCAGTTACGACACCGCCTTTTCCGGTTATTTCCGCTGCGACGATCCACTGCTGAACGAATACTGGCAGAAAGCGCAGAGGACTCTGCTCGTCTGCATGCGCGACACCTACATGGACTGTCCCGACCGCGAACGTGCACAGTGGTGGGGCGACGAAGTGCATGAACTTACCGAGGCCTTCTACGCCTTGAGTCCGACTTCATGGAGCCTCGCCCGCAAAGGCATACTCGAACTTGCGAACTGGGCCATGCCCGACGGATCGATGTATGCCCCTGTCCCCTGCTCCAACTGGTTCAAGGAACTTGCACAGCAGAGTCTGGCTTCAGTAGGCTGGTTCGGTTTCCACAATTATTGGTTCTACAGCGGAGACGATTCTTTCAT
>ONFK01000179.1 GCA_900317065.1 uncultured Bacteroidales bacterium | reverse complement strand
AGAAGATACCAGGGTGAAGGAAAGCTGCCAGAAGCATGCGATGAGCAGCAGGATGGCTACAAACCTGATTGCACCTTTACTTTGCATAACGAATCTATTGTTTTTAAATTTATTTAAACTTGCAAATTAGCTGGCAAATTTACGATTATTTTTCCGATAAAGAAATTATCTACGGGTTATTTCTTAATTTTGCAGGATATAATTGGTAAAAATATGAGAATCAACGGCATTAAAACAGCCCTCGTGGCGGTATCCATCGCGATATCCGCCCAGATTCTCTCTTGCCAGAGCCTGCCCCTTCCCGCCTACGAAACGGCCCTTATGGACGGCGAAGCCAGCCACGCCGACTACGACTTCCAGGCGGCCGTGCAGTTCTACTCCGAGGCCCTCCGCAAATGCCGCGACACCTCCCGCATCCCCGAAATCGAACGCCGTCTCTCCCAGAGCCGCAACGGCCGTTCGATGTCCAGTTACTGCCAGCGCCCTAAAGTAGTGGCCCGCAAGAACTTCTCCCGCAGGGACTTTTTCCTCTACTACCCCCTTGCGGACCGTTCCTGGCGCCCCGGCCCGAACCGCCTGGATCCCCACCCTTCCGCAGAAGCCCCCGTCGTATGGTTCCCCCAGGGCGGCAACGAGGCCTACTGGTCGATGGCGGACACTGCCGGCGTGCGCAACATCTACTATGCCCGCGATCTCGGAAACCACTGGTCCTCGCCCTACCGCATGCCATTCTCGTCTTCCGAGGACGAGATTTATCCCATGGTCTCCGGAGGCAGGCTCTACTTCGCTTCCAAGGGCCTTTTCGGTGTGGGAGGATACGACATATACGTCTGCGAACGCAAGCCCGACGGGCGCTGGGGAGAGCCCCGGAACATGGGCTTCCCCTATTCTTCCCCCTACGACGACTTCCTCTTCATAAACTCCCCCGACGGGCGCTACAGCATCTTCGCCAGCAACCGCAACTGCTCCGCCGACAGCGTCAGCATCTACATCCTCGAGTATGAACCGGTGCCGGTCAGTTCGGCCGTGCGCGGAGTCGAGGACTTGCAGAAACTGTGCAGGCTGGATCCTCCGCAGGACCTGAAGAAGGTGGACAACAAGAGCGCCATGTCCACCTCGAAGGCGGCCGACCCCAACACCGAGCTCTACGCCCGCAAGGCCGCCGAGGTACGCCGCCTGCGCGAAGAAATCACCCGGCTGAACCGTGAGCTGTCCACGCTGCGCGCATTCTACAACAGCGCCTCGCCTGCCGAAAAGAGCGAGATGGCGGACAAGATCGTAAAGAAAGAAGCCCGGCTTCCCGGGCTCCAGTCGCAGCTTGTAGCTGCCAATAAAGATCTTCAGAAAACGGAGATGGACTTTCTCCTGCACGGCGTGCTCATCGACCGCAGCCGCGTCGAGGCCGAGAGCGACAACGAGGTGGTGGGAGTTGAAACGTCCTACACCTTCACCCGCCGCAGCCCCGGCTCCTCCGACTTCTAGCGCCCGCTGTCTTTGACCAGCGTCGCCACCTGCGTGCAGAACTCCGCGCTCTCAAGCAACTGCGTGGTGGTCAGATGCATCCTCCAGCACCACTTGTTGTCCGGATCGGCAGGGTCGTTGATGCGCTCCTCGGCGGGGTTCGGCCAGCGCAGCGCACCGTCCATCGACAGCCAGTCCTGCAGAGGGAAGATGGCCAGCATGCTGAGAGAATCAAGATGCTCCTTGAGGATGCGCCTGCATTCCTCCGGGCTCTTCTCGTCGCCGTTCCACAGACGGATGGAGGTCATGTCGTGCGAAGACGTCGCGACTACGCTCAGGTACGGCCAGGGGCGGCCCTTCTCCATGCGCTGCATCTCGAGGCTGAGGATCTTCTCGTGATCCATCACGCCCGGCACGCAGTCCGGCACCATCCCGAGGTCTTCGCCGCAGGCCAGCATCCCCGTGCAGGAAAGGAGCTTGGGGAGCTTGCGCATGGCGTTGCGCCTCCAGAACTCGTTGTGCCTGTGATAGAAGAAGTCGGTGTAGAGGGCGTCGAAGCGCTCCTTCTGCCAGCTTTCCAGATGGGAAGTGTCGGGAGATATGAGGGGATGGAACCAGCCCGGCTTGCGCGGATCTTCGATGAACAGGCCGAGGATGGGCAGGCCGAGAGCGTTGATTTCGTCCCTGCTATACGGCAATGCGGGGTTGAAGTGCCCGAGCAGACCGCTCTTGTGAGGGAGAGGAATCTCCCAGATGCGGAAGAAGCCCAGGATGTGGTCGATGCGGAATGCGTCGAAGTACTTGGCCATAGTGCGCAGGCGGGCCTTCCACCAGGCATAGTCGTCCTTCGCCATCTCCTCCCAGTTATAGGTGGGGAAACCCCAGTTCTGGCCGTCCCGGCTGAAGAAATCCGGCGGAGCGCCCGCGCTCGAATCCAGATTGTAGAGCTCCGGATAGCTCGCTGCGTCCACGCTGTCCCTTCCTACTCCGATGGGGAGGTCTCCCTTGAGGAAAACTCCTTTTTCGTGGGCGTACTTGACCGCTTTGGAGAGTTGCTTGTCGAGGTGGAACTGCACCCAGCGGTAGAAGTCCGGGGAGATGCCGTCGCGCTTGGCGCAGAACTGTGCGTAAGGGTCGAGCCAGTAGGCATTGTCCTTCACGAACTTCCTGAAGGCGGAGGTGGCGATATCCGCGGCGCCTTTCTTTGCGAACGCCTGCCGCAGGTATTTGATTTTCAGTTTGATGACGCGGGGGTAATCCACCTTCGGAAGGGCGTTCAGCTCTTTCTGCGCCTTCTTGTAGGCGGCGTCTTCCTTCACTCCGACCTCGGGCAGATGTATGTAGATGGGATGCAGCGCGAACGACGAAACCGGGCTATAGGGATATGAATCTCCCCACTCTCCGTGGCGGGTGGTGTCGTTGATGGGCAGCAGCTGCAGCACGCTCTGTCCCGTGCGCTCCATCCAGTCCACGAACTTGGGAATGTCGCGGAATTCTCCCACTCCGAAGCCCTCCTCACTGCGTAGGGAGAAAACGGGAATAGCGGTTCCTGCTCCCCTGAATCCCGGCTGGTCGAAAATCTTTGCCGAATGCTCTCTGGGGAAGGGGCAGCCAGGAATCGGGCAGTCTATCCACGCATCGCAGATTTCTCCCTTCGCCTCCTCCTTGGTATGATGGTGGTGCGCCCACTCGGTGCGCGTCCAGAGACCGTCTTCGATCACTACATAGAAATAGTCCTTGAGGATGGCCGAGTTGGCGGACGGAATGCGCAGCGTCCATACGCCGTCGGCGGTATAATTCATGGGCCAGACCCTGTCGTCCGCGCCCACCAGCGCCAGGGATTCACCCCAGCGGGTATGATATTCTATCTTGAAATTGAGCATGTCTACTTTTGTATTATTTCCCATCCCCAGGCAGGAAGGATGCCGTTGGGTGTGCTTTCGGAGCGCAGGCCCCTGATCGGAGCGGAGGGTTCAGCGCTCAAGTTCGCAAATACCGTCACCTTGTTTCCGCAAACCCTGCGCGAGAAAGCCAGCACATCGGGATCGCCTGTCTCTATCCACTTCATCTTGCCTCCGCGCTCGCCTGCGGCAAGGGCGGGATTGTCGTGGCGGAGAGCTGTAAGATACTTGTAGAAGTCGGTGTACTCGTTTGCCGACCAATCTGTTACAGGATCCTTCTCGAAGAATTCAAGCCTGCGGTCCAGACCGATTTCCTGCCCGGTATAGATGAGGGGCTGGGTCTTCGGAAGAGTGAAATTAAGCACTTCCATCACCTGCCACGCATCGCCCAGACGCTCGAACTCCGTGCCGTTCCAGGAGTTCTCGTCGTGGTTGGAGGTGAAGGCCAGACGGAAGGCGGATGCGGGACTGTTCTCCGCATCTTTCGCAAGATACTCGCGGAGTTCCTTCGCGGTCTTCACGCCGTCCTTGTTGGCAGGGCCGTTCCCTATGGCGTTCTCGATGTGATGCATCTCCCAGGCATAGGTGGCGTCGAACATGGTATCTGCCATGAACTCAGGCTTTTCCGCCTCTGCGAGAAGATAGATTTCCGGGTATGCCTTGCGAAGAGCGGGCACCAGGTACTGCCAGGTCTCGGAAGGCATCTCGCCCGCGGCGTCGCAGCGGAATCCGTCCACGCCCTTGTCGAGCCAGAAGCGCATGGCATCCTCCTGGGC
>ONFK01000203.1 GCA_900317065.1 uncultured Bacteroidales bacterium | reverse complement strand
ATTCTGATTATTCTCCTGTTGGCCGTTGCCGCCGAAAGCGAGGAGGATACGCCCAAGCGCGCCGAGAGCGGGCTTCAGGGATGGATCGACTGTTATGAGAAATCCGCGCTTAAAGCCCATCTTTTCTGCGGCGGAGTCAATGATTCGCTGGAAATCAACGGGAATCCCAAACTTCAGGAGGCGTTTGAACTGGGGAAGAACGTTTAGCCTGGCACATTCGGCATCTTCAGCATAACACAAACCCCGGCAGTCTTGGATGATTGTCGGGGCATTGGTTTGTTAAGGATGTCGCACTCATTGAAAAGCTCTGCAGGGAATGTCGCAGGTCGCAAAATCGTCGCAGGTCTGCAAAATAAACCTAACCTGCGGCGCTATACGCTCTGAGTTTACGATTTCCGTCGCAGTTCGGCCCAAAAATACAGACCTGCGACGGAAAGGACTCTGACCTGCGACATGCGAAATAAATCGAATTTATCGGTCTCTTCTACCCCCGATACTCGGAAGGAGACTCGCCCAGGTACCGTTGGACGTAACGGCTGAAATAGGCCGGTGAGGAGAAGTTGAACATTTCGGAAATGTCCACGAAACTGAGGCTCCTATCTCTCAACTGGCGGGAAATATCCAGGACCGTGAACCGGTTGATCCACCAGTTGGCCGAATTGCCCGTGATGGACTTGCTGATTTCGGAAAGGTACTTCGGAGCAATGCAAAGTTCGGAAGCATAGTAGGTTACCTCCCGGTTCTGCCGATAGTCGCCTCGCTCCAGCATGGCGATGAAACGGGACATGGTCAAAGCGGCCTGAGATTGGATTTCAGAAGTGTCTCCGCCGATGCGGGCGTGGAAATCGAAAAAATCCAGGATCAGCGTCTGCACCGTACTCAGCATCAGGTCGTCATGGAAATGGTGCCAGACCATCAGCCGGCGGCGGCCCACTTCTTCAAAGTCACGCCGACACCGCTCGAATTCCTCATCGGTCAGGTGCATCACCGGATTCTGTGCCAAGGAAAGGGAGCCGCGCATTCCGTAATTATTGTTAGGAGTTGCTTTCTCGATGAAGACCGGCGATGTAAATGACTTCTACCCTGAAATCGTCTGTACATTGGATATCGCCCACCAACTGCGTGGCTCGGATGATGGTGCAGTCCCTTTCCCGGATGGTAAAAGAATCCCCGTTGTAGTTGATCTCGCAAGAGCCGGCGAGACACAGTATATGCGCCAGGTGCAGCGCCACCTCGCCTTCGCCGATTCCCTCCAGCGAGTTCCGTATGATTACTTCCCGGGTCATATGGTCAAGTCGGACCTGAAACTATGCCATCCAAAGTTAATGTTTTTCCGACATTTTGACACGATAATCCGAAAAAATCAATAGTTCCGATCCCTCTGTTCTTCCGACCTTTGCATCAGGATTAAAATCTACCAGCCATGCAATACACAACCCTTTCCAACGGCATTCAGATGCCCCTTCTCGGCTACGGCGTATTCCAAGTCCCTCCGCAGGAAGCGGAGCGCTGCGTGGCCGATGCCCTTTCCGTCGGTTATCGCCTTATTGACACCGCCCAAGCCTATAACAACGAAGAAGGCGTGGGTGCCGCCATCGCGAAATCCGGTATATCTCGTGAGGATATTTTCCTGGTGACCAAAGTATGGATAAGCAACAACGGCGAGGCCAAGGCTGCTGCCTCCATCGATGAGAGTCTGCGCAAACTGCAGACGGACTACATCGACCTCCTGCTCATCCACCAGGCCTATGGCGACGTTTTCGGCTCCTGGCGGGCAATGGAGAAAGCGTATAACAACGGGAAAGTGCGGGCCATTGGCGTGAGCAACTTCCAGGCGGCACGTTTCTTTGACTTCGCGCATTATGTCGATATCAAGCCGATGGTGAACCAACTACAGTGCAACGTGTTGGTACAGCAGACCGGCATCGAGCCCATCCTGGCAGAGACCGATACCCGCCTCATGGCCTGGGGACCGCTCGGCGGCCAGGGTGTGGACGGTATCGTGAAGAACGAGACGCTCGCCGCCATCGGCGCCAAGTATGGAAAATCCGCCGCCCAGGTGGCCCTCCGCTGGCTCACGGAGTGCGGCATCGTCGCTATTCCCAAGTCCTCCCACAAAGAACGTATGGCGCAGAACTTCAACATCTTCGATTTTACCCTCACTGCGGACGAGATGCAACTGATTGCTACGCTCAACGAGCACGACGAGGGACTGATCAACTTCCAGGACCCGCAGTTTGTAAAATACCTGATCGAGACTTACGGGTAAACTGAGACCCGCGGACATCAAAAACAAATACTACTGCTTGTTGGACCGTACGATATCGGCCAGGGTTACCTTGGGATGGCGGTACCGGGCCTCGGGATTGCGCTCGCCGGGCCAGCCTTCGCGGGCCGATCGGAGCGTGAGGGCTTTCTGCGGGCAGGCGTGTACGCAAGCAAGACAGTACTCGCAGTTGCCGCTGAACTCCAGGCCGTCCGCGCCCAGGCGGAAATTCTTGTGCGGACAGACCCTTTCGCATGTCATGCACTGGACGCAGCGGTCTTCCCGCAACTCCAGCAGGCGCTCTGCCGTCATGGAGAAGTGCTGGTCCTGCATCCCCTTGAGCATGTCCTTGTTGAAGAAACCCATCTCGGCAGGAGCGATGAAGTCCTTGTGCGCACCCACCTCTTCGAGGATGGTGGCCAGATTCTCGTCCGTGTGTTTGTCAATTGCCATCTGCTGGTTCATGTCAAAGACGGGCAGATAGTTGTCCACCATCAGGATGGGGCGGACATAGTTCATCTTGACGCCCTGGCCCTGGCAGAATTCATCCCAATATTCGGCCACGTTCACGCAGGCGTTGCCGAAAGTGATGACGGAGAACATATACGGCGCCTTGAAGGAGGCCTTCTGCACGAACTCGCGGACAATCTTGGGAATGGCGCCGGCATAGTCCGGGCAGACGATACCGATCTCATCGGCTTCATAAGTCAAGTCTTTCTTTTTAAGTTCCTGCGGAATGCTGATCGGGCTGTCGGAGAACTGGCGGGCGACGAACAGGGAATTGCCGGTGGCGGTGAAATAGAAGACCAGGCGCTTCTTGTCCTTGGCGCGGTCCTTCAGGATGGCAGCATGGGTACGGGGAGCAATGCCTGCCATGGCGACAGCGGCTAGGGACGCTCCCATCAGTTTCAAGGCTTCTCTTCTGTCCATTTCGTAAAAGTCTTTTTCTTATGCAAAGTTCGTCAAAATCATTGACCCGCCACTTATGAAAAATGCGGTTATTTGGAACAATATTGCAGAATCTTAAGGTTTCTTCTGTCATCAAAAGGCGTCTTTTCCTTTGCCCCCTGGTTAAAGCACACTTTTAGAGGGCCGCATAGTAAGCCCACTGCGGGTAACTTGACAGGAGCACGTGGGGATGCGCAAAATAGGCCGATATTGCACATCCAGCGGTGCTGGGAGAGGATACCCTCCAGGGGCCCTACACCGAAGATGCGGTCGCCTGCATCACCCAGACCGGGAACGATGTAGGCGTTTTCATTGAGGTGATCGTCCACGGCGGCGAGGTAGATGTCTACGTCGGGGTGGGCCTTGCGGACACGCTCGATGCCTTCGGGGGCGCCTACGAGGCACATGAGGCGGATGTTGGTGCAGCCGCGCTCCTTGAGCATGGAAAGGGCGTCACAGGCGCTGCCGCCGGTAGCCAGCATAGGGTCCGTCACAATCACAAGGCGATCCTGGATGTCCTCGGGGAGCTTGCAGTAGTATACCACGGGGTTGTGGGTTTCCTCATTGCGATACAGGCCGATGTGACCTACGCGGGCAACGGGGA
>ONFK01000178.1 GCA_900317065.1 uncultured Bacteroidales bacterium | reverse complement strand
ATATGTTACATGGGCTTTCCCGGAAGCTCCGCTTTTGGTGGTGACAAGAATGACACCGTTGGCAGCCCGGCTTCCGAAAATGGCGGTGGAGGAAGCATCCTTCAGAACGGTGATGGACTCGATATCCTGAGGATTGATATTGTCCATTGAATACTCGATTCCGTCCACGAGAACGAGAGGACTGTTTGTGTTGAGGGTGGTGTTACCGCGGACACGCAAAGTGGCTCCGTCCTCGCCCGGCTGGCCTGAAGTCTGGGTGACTGCAAGGCCCGGAGCGAGGCCTCCGAGAGCGTTGGATGCGGTCGTAATGGGCCGGGAATCCACCCCATCGCTAAAATTGATGGTCGATACCGCTCCTGTAAGGTTCGCTCTTTTCTGAACGCCGTAGCCCACGATAACTACCTCATCGAGGTAATTGACATCGGAAGACATCTGCACGTCCAGGCGTCCTCCGCTCCTGGGAACGGACTGTTCGCTTTCCTTCAAGCCGAGACAGGAGAAAACCAGGGTCGAGCCCTGGGATACGGTAAGCGAGTATCTTCCGTCCAGATCGGATGAGGTTCCGTTCTGAGTGCCCTTTTCCTGAACGAAAACGCCGGGCAGGGGGAGTCCGGAATCATCGACCACCACGCCTGATACTGTGGTTTTTCCGCTTTTGGCTTTCTCTTTGACAGGGCTGAGGATAATCTGCTTGTCGATTATCTCATACTCTACCGGAAGGTTTCCGAGCACGGAGTCCAGCACCTGACGCAGGCTTCCGCTTGCCGTGGCCGTAACGGTCGTGGAGACATCGACAAGTGAATTGTTGTATACAAAATGATACCCGGTCTTGTCCTGGATATCAGTCAGGACGGTGCTCAGTTTCGTGGAATGATAGTCCACGGTCAGTTCCTGCGCAACTGCCACGACTGAGAACAGTATCAGGAACAGGAAAGACGGAATTGTTTTTCTAAAAGAAAACATATAAATTTGGTATTAATTGCGGTGTAACTGTTCTAATACACTTTTATCTTGCTTTTACCCTGATTTTAAAGGGGCAAAATTCAGGGTTTCAGTTACGCAAAGTGTATATTGTATATATGGTAAAACGGGTGTTTTTGACTGTTGTGTGCTTGTTGACGGTTTTATTGCCGGCAGTTGCACAGTCATACATAGGCACAATGACGCTTGAAGATAAGTCTTCATGTGTCGTTGGGCTCAGGAGGAAGGATTTTCCTGCTCCCACCAACAATGGCATTCCCGGGCGCACCGCACATCTGCCGGCTTATGGTATCCCGTCTCTGGTTATGGCGGACGGCACTTCGGGCATACGCTTGAGCCGGAGGGGGGAAGAACGCTCAACGGCATTCCCTTCCAGTACATCCATTGCTTCTTCCTGGGACCAGGCTATTGCCAGGGAGGTGGGTGACGCAGTCGGAAGGGAGGCATTGCACTATGGGGTGAACATTATGCTTGCCCCCGGAATGAACATCATACGTAATCCCCTGTGCGGGAGGAGTTTCGAGTATTATTCGGAAGACCCGTTGATGTCCGGGAAAATGGCCGCGGGCTATGTGAACGGACTGCAGCAGTTGGGCGTTGCCGCCTGCATCAAGCACTTCATCTGTAACAATCAGGAAACCAACCGCACTCATGTCGATACCCGGGTGAGCGAGCGGGCCCTGCGTGAGATTTACCTGCGCGGTTATCAGATATGTATAAGCGACTCGGATCCATGGGCTGCCATGTCTTCATATAACAGCCTGAATGGGATTCCCGTTCAGGAAAACAGGCGGCTGCTTACGGATATCTTGAGAGGGGAGCTTGGATTCGGGGGTGTGCTGATGACAGACTGGGGCCTTGTGCCTCACAATACCGTTGCACAGATCCATGCAGGGAACGACCTTCTGATGCCTGGCCTTCCCGAGCAGAAAGAGGAGATCCTGAAAGGCGTTCGTAACGGTTTACTTTCGGAAGAGGATCTTGATGCCGCGTGCGGCAGAGTGATGGCTCTCTCGAACAAATGTCGCATATTGCCCTCGGGGACCGTTGGGCTGGATTTGCAGGCGGATGCCCTTATCTCCCGCAAGGCAGCCTGCGAAGGAGCTGTGCTTCTTCGCAACGAAGGTATGCTGCCTCTGACGGAAGGAGGCTCCGCCGCGCTTTTTGGTGTACGGTCCTATGACCTGATACCTACCGGAGACGGCTGTGCCTATGTGCCTTGTGCCTATGTTTCGCAAATCAGTGAAGCCTTCAAGAGCGGAGGTGTTCAGATTGACCGGCAACTTGAAGAACTGTATCTGAAATATGTGGACTTCGCCGATGCGGATATGGAATACAACGAGAAGGGGAAGAACCGCCTGGCTTTGGGGAAACCTGTGATCCCTGAACTTGACATTACCCGCTCATTCATCGGCAAAGTGGCGAAGAAGAATGATTATGCCGTCGTCACATTGGGCCGTTCCTCGGTCGAAGGGACTGACCGGAGGCTGAAGGACGATTTCTCCCTTTCGGAGATAGAGAAGAATTTAATAAAGAATGTATGCGAGGCTTTCCATGCCGAGGGCAAGAAAGTTGTGGTCGTGTTGAATATCGCGGGTGTCGTTGAGATGGCCTCGTGGAAGGACCTCCCCGATGCCATATTGAATATCTGGCTTCCCGGTCAGGAGGGCGGCGCCGCGGCGTATGAGCTGCTTTTGGGCCAGGTTAGTCCTTCCGGAAGAATGACTGTCAGTATCCCTGTCGATTATTTTGATTTGCCATCTGCTACGGTCTTTCCCTACGACGGCCCGTCGGAAGGAAGGAACTATGATTATACGGACTATGCCGAGGGCATATATCTTGGCTACCGATATTTCAATACTAAGGGTATTAGGGTATGCTATCCGTTCGGCTACGGGCTCAGTTATACTACCTTCGATTATTCGTCGCTTAAGGTAAAGGCCTCGAAGTCGAAGGTCTCCGTGAGCGTCACCGTGACGAACAGCGGTCAGACGGTAGGCAAAGAGGCGGTTGGTATTTATGTTTCATCTCCGTCCGAAGGTCTTGACAAGCCTTCGGAAGAACTGAAGGCCTTTGCTAAGACGGGGGCCCTCGCTCCCGGGCAATCGGAGACGCTCCGTATGGAAATCCCGGCATCATATCTGGCATCATTCAACGAAAAGACCGGACGCTGGGAAACGGCGCGAGGACAATATATCCTGAAGGTAGGCGCGGATGTCACCAATCCGAAGTTGACAGCAAAATTCAAGAAATGATGAAAGAGGAAGAAAGGAATCTGCAAGGACTGGAAGAAATCACTCTGGCCATCAAGGCTGGCAGTGAAGACCTTTTCCGTTCCGTTTACCGTGCAGAATACACCAACCTTCTTCATTTCGTGAACAGTTATACCCGCAATCATCAGGATGCCGAAGACCTGGTTCAGGAAACCATGCTGGCGATATGGGATAACAGGGAAAGCCTTGATCCCGGGAGGAATCTGCGTTCCTACATTTATACCATCGCGAGAAACAAGTCTCTCAACTACCTTAGGGATAATGCAAAGAGACTTAAGAGCGGATCTTTGGAAGAGGCCGACAACCTCATAAACTCTATGGCGTTGAGTTCATCCTCAGTGGAAGAGGAAATAAACGCGCTCGAGTTACAGGAATTCATCGACCGCATCTACCTTTCTCTTCCCGAAAAGGTGGTGAACACGTTCAAGATGAGCCGTCAGGACGGCCTCACTTATAATGAGATTGCAGAAAAGCTTGGCATAACCACGAAGGTCGTGGAATATCATATCAGCATTACGCTTAAAGCCCTGCGGTTCAAGCTCGGAACACGCGACAGTGGCAAAGGGTTAAAATTGATTAAGGACAATGGATAACAGACTTTTACTCAGATATGTAATGGGTAAGGCCGGAAGGAGTGAACGCCGGCGTGTGGCAGACTGGCTCAAGGAGTCGGCGGAGAACATGGATCGTTTTTCTTCGCTGAAAGCCCAGTATGTCTTTTCCGGGATGCCCAACAGCATCCTTCCGGAAAAGCGTCGTGTATTCCCTGCAATTGTACATATCGCGGCCATCCTGTCCGTTCCTCTCCTCGCCGGAGCGATCTATCTGTATTTCGACCGCAACAATGCTATTGAGAAGTACTTCGATGCCAGCCGTCGTGCGGAACTCCTGATGAGCCAG
>ONFK01000177.1 GCA_900317065.1 uncultured Bacteroidales bacterium | reverse complement strand
GACTATACCGAAGGGGCGCATCCGGAGATCCTCCGGGCCCTGACCGAGACCAACATGCAACAGGAACCCGGGTACGGGGAGGATTCTTTCTGCGCTTCGGCGAAGAAGAGAATCAGGGAAGCCACTGGCTGCCCCGACGCGGACATCTTCTTCCTTGTCGGCGGCACCCAGACCAACAGCACGGTCATCGACGGATTGCTGGAGGGATGTCAGGGGGTACTGGCTGTTCAGACCGGACATATCGCCATACACGAGGCTGGAGCCATCGAATTCTGCGGGCACAAGGTCCTGACTTTGCCGCAGCATCAGGGAAAGATGGATGCCGGGGAACTGAAGGCGTGGCTCGACAGCTTTTATGCCGACGGAACGTATCCCCACATGGTCCAGCCGGGAATGGTATATATCTCATTCCCAACCGAATACGGAACCATATATTCCCGTGCGGAGCTTGAAGGGATCGGAGATGTCTGCAAGCAGTACGGTCTGCCACTGTTCATCGACGGAGCCCGTCTCGGATATGGTCTGGCCAGCCCGGCAGCGGATGTGACCTTGCAGGACATTGCCGGTCTGTGCGACGTGTTTTACATCGGCGGCACGAAAGTCGGCGCCTTGTGCGGAGAAGCCGTTGTATTCCCGAAAGGAAATGCGCCGAAGCACTTCTTTACCCACATAAAGATGCACGGAGCCCTGCTCGCCAAAGGCAGGCTGCTCGGGCTTCAGTTCGACACCCTTTTCACCGACAATCTATACATGAAAATCAGCGCCCACGCCATCCGTATGGCCATGAAACTCAAAACGATCTTCGCAGAAAAGGGCATACCGTTCTACATTGATTCTCCGACCAACCAGCAGTTCCCCATCCTGACATCCTCTCAGATGGCGGAATTGGAGGGGATGGTCGCCTTCGAAATCTGGGAAAGACTCCCGGATGGCAGGGCAGTCACCCGTTTCGCCACTTCCTGGGCAACTAAGGAGGAATCTATTAAAACTCTGCAGCAGTTAATAGGTTGATTATTAGATAATTACTATAGGGAGAATCAGCGAATTTTGCCGATTCTCCCTATAGTAAGTTATTGATAGACAGTGGGTTGGCTGCTGCGGGCGTTGGGGCTAAAGCGGGGACGGGCCGCTAAAGTCCGAATTCGGAGCGCAGGAGGTCTACGCTGTCGAGTTTCTCCCAGCCGAAGAACTGGATGCCGTCCTTGACGTAGGGTTTGCGGCCGAAATGGCCGTAGGCGGCGGTGGGGGCGTAGATGGGATTCTTCAGGCCGAAGCGGCGCACGATGGCGGCGGGGCGGAGGTCGAAGAGCCCGCGCAGCTTGAAGGCGATTTCGGCGTCCGGAACCACGCCTGTGCCGTAGGAGTTGACATATACGCTGACGGGTTCAGCTACGCCGATGGCATAGGCGAGCTGCACGAGGCATTCGGAGGCGACGCCGGCGGCTACCAGGTTTTTGGCAAGATAGCGGGCGGCGTATGCGGCGCTGCGGTCTACTTTGGAGGGATCCTTGCCGGAGAATGCTCCGCCGCCGTGGGCTCCGCGTCCGCCGTAGGTGTCTACGATGATCTTGCGTCCGGTGAGGCCGGTGTCTCCCGCAGGGCCGCCGATCACGAATTTTCCTGTGGGATTGACGTGAAGGATGAAGTGGTCGTCGAACAGGGCGGCGATTTCCGCAGGCAGCGAGGCGATGAGGCGTGGGAGTACGATCTCCCGCACGTCCTTCTCGATGCGGGCGTGCATGGCTTCGTCGGTGTCGAATTCGTCGTGCTGGGTGCTCAGGACGATGGTATGTACGCGAACCGGTTTGTTGGTGATTCCGTCGAACTCTACGGAGAACTGCGCCTTGGCATCCGGCCGCAGATACGGCATGACTGCGTCGGCTTGCGGACGGGCAATGCCCGTACCGGGTTCCCCTTGCGGGACACGGACGGGCCCTTTGCCCGTAGCGGTGAGATCATGCCGTATCTCCGCCAGTACCTGCAAGAGCCTGTGCGACAGGTACAAAGCCAGCGGCATGTAGTCGGGAGTATTCTTGCAGGCATAGCCGAACATCATGCCCTGGTCGCCGGCTCCCTGCGACATCTCGTCTTCGCGCACAACACCGCGGTGAATGTCGGCGCTCTGCCCGTGTATCGTGGAGATGATTCCGCAGGACGAGGCGTCGAATCCGTACGCGGCCTTGGTGTAGCCGATACGGGCGATCGTTTCGCGGGCGACTTTGTCGACATCCACGTAAGCGGAAGACTCGACTTCGCCGCCGACCACTACGAGCCCTGCCGTGCAAAAAGTTTCGCAGGCCACCTTGGATTCGGGGTCCTGCCTCAAAAATTCATCAAGAATCGAATCTGAAATCTGGTCGGCAACCTTGTCAGGATGCCCTTCCGAGACACTCTCGGACGTAAAGAGATAGTTCATTTTAGCATTTTTTTAAAATTACAGGGGTTGCAAGCAGTCAAATCTTTCCCCTTTCGGCCGCAAAGTTAACGAAAAATGTATTATCTTCGCACCGAAAATACTTACATACAATATAAAAGTTTATGAAAACATTCTTCAAGAGACTGTCGCTGAGTATTTTAGCGGCTCTGTTTGTTGTTTCTGCCTACGCGCAGGTGACAACTACTTCTCTGGGTGGACGAGTCGTTGACGAAGGCGGCGAACCGCTTGCCGGCGCCGTGGTCAATGCAGTTCACACTCCTTCCGGAACTTCCTACTATGCTATTGCCAACGACAAGGGGCAGTATCATATCTACGGAATGCGTGCCGGCGGTCCTTACGCCGTGGAAATTTCCTTCCTCGGAATGAAGACCCAGAACTACACCGGCATTTCGCTCACCCTCGGCGAGCCCTACGTACTTGATGCTACAATGGCCAGCACCAACGAGCTCGAGTCTGTCACGGTTGTGGCAGAGAAGTCTTTCAGCTCTTCCATAACAGGCGCGGGTGCTTCTTTCAACCGCAGCCAGATGGAAAACACTCCTACGATCGACCGCAGCATCTATGACATCGCCAAGATGAGCCCCCAGGTGTCCAGCAACAAGGACGGCGGTATCTCCATCGCAGGTACCAACAACCGCTACAACGCCTTCTCCATCGACGGTGCGGATGCAAAGGACAGCTTCGGTCTTGCAGCTTCCGGAACCAACGGCGGACAGACCGGCACCAACCCTATCTCCATCGACGCCATTGAAGAAATCCAGGTTTCCGTAGCTCCTTTCGATGTAAGGCAGAGCGGATTCACCGGCGGTGCCATCAACGCCGTCACCAAGTCCGGTACCAACGAAGTGAAGGGTAGCGCATACGGTTTCTTCTTCAACGAGAACCTCATCGGAACCACTCCCGGCAACGAGCAGCAGATGAAGGAGAACTTCAACAAGACAGAACGCGAGAAGTATGACGAGGAACTCTATCGCACCATCGGTGCCACCGTGGGAGCTCCTATCATCAAGGACAAGCTCTTCCTCTTCGTTTCGGCAGAGTATTTCAATCAGTCGTATCCCAACGTCTATTCTCCCGATCTCGGGTCTTATGACAACACTGATCTCGTGAAGCCTGTCACCGTCGGAGGCAAGAATTACACTCACCTCACTTCGGACCTCGCCGCCGCGATGATCGACCATTACCAGAAGACATATAATCCCAATGGCAATTTCTCTGAGAGCTACAGCCCCCATCAGGTAGAGACCCGCTCCATCAGCCTTCTGAGCCGCGTGGACTGGAACATCAACCAGGCCAACAAGCTTATGGTCCGCTATCAGTTGATGGATGCCGCCAAGGACAATTACAGCTCCGGACGCAACACCTACTACTTCAACAATTCCGGCTACAAGATGGCCACAAGGACGCATACGGTCGTCGCCGAGCTCAACTCCCGTCTGAGCGACAAGATCCACAACGACCTCCGTGTATCCGCAGTGCTCGAGCGCGACCACCGCGAAGTGCCTTATCAGGGTGCCAACATGTACATTTCGGGAGAGAAGCCCGTGGTTGACCTCGGAACCGAGTACTCCTCCGGTGCAAACTCCATGGATTCCGACACTTGGACCCTCACCGACAACCTTTCCATCTTCGCCGGCGACCACACCTTCACTATAGGTACCGACAACAAGTACTACAAGTTCAACAACCTGTTCCTGCAGTACGCTTACGGTGGATATACCTATGCTTCCATCGCAGATTTCT
>ONFK01000037.1 GCA_900317065.1 uncultured Bacteroidales bacterium | reverse complement strand
GCCCCGCACTCGCAGGCCGTCACGAAGAGGCTTGCGGTCTTGCAGTAGATGATGCGGAGATAGTCTTCGACTGTAGTGTCGGAAGTGAAGGCCTTCTGCTGCTGCAGCATCTCCCCTTCCGCAAGATTCGTCAGAGTATGGGCGAATTCGTCCAGAGTCCACTTCATGTCGGAAGAATCCGAAAGGAGGGTGACGGCGCTTGCGAGCCAGAAATCTCCCACCAGCACAGCAGGGACCGCACCGAGGCGCGAAAGCACCGTGGGGATGCCGCGGCGTGTCATGGCCTCGTCGGCGACGTCGTCGTGAAGGAGGGTAGCGTTGTGCAGTATCTCGATCGCGGCGGCCGTCTTGACGCTTTCCTCGGAGACTGCGCTTCCGTTGCAGATACGGGCGAAGAGCAGTGTCAGCAGAGGGCGCAGCATCTTGCCGGCATTGGCCAAGATGGAAGTGTTGATTTCGTCCAGCAGGGGGACGTCGGAGCCGAGGGTGCTGCGGATAATGCCGCGCATCCTGTCCCAGTCGCCGCCCAGCAGGGCTATAATCTTGTTTCTGTCCATCAGAAAAGTTTTTCAAGTTCTTCGGGAGTCGCCGCAAAGTGCAGCAGGGCGCGGTCTTCAGGCGTAAGCATCCCATGTTCTACGAAATGGTCCAGCAAGGCGCGGAGCGGCTCGTAGAAACCGTCCACGTCGAGTACGGCGAGAGTGGCCTTCATGCGGCCCAGCTTCACGAGCACCATGGTTTCGAACAATTCGTCCATCGTGCCTATGCCTCCGGGCAGGGCGACCGCAAGCGACACGCCTTCGCGCATCATATCCTTGCGCTCACTCATGCTTCCGGCCCAGCGCAATTCGGTAAGGCCGTCGTATTCAAGGCCTTTCATGAATTCGGGCAGAACTCCGCAGTTCGGAGCCCCGCACTCGCGCGCCGTGTCGCACACCACACCCATCGTTCCGCGGAAAGAACCGCCGGAAACGATACTGTATCCTGCCAAACAAGCCGCACGGACTGCTTCCCGCGCGGCCTGATTGTATTTCGGATCTATATCACTGCTGGCGGAGCAAAAGAACACCGCCTTTTTTTCTGACATATATTCCTTTTAGAACAAGAAGGTTACGGATGCCATGATACCGCCGATCTTTCCGTTCTCGACAGTTTCCGCACCCTTGTTGATAGCTTCCTTGAAACTCTTGAAGGTCTCGCCGTTCTCGTCGTAGAGGTTGCCTATGTTCCAGAACTTGCGGACGGAAACCTGGAGGTGGCTGAGGACCTCGACGCCGAAGCCGACGCCTACGCCGTATTCAAGACGGTTCTTGACGTTGTCCCAGGCGTCTTTGGAGTTCTCGCCTGTAAAGTTGCTGATCTTCTCCTCGTTGGTGATGCCATAGCCCACGAAAGGCTCGACGAAGCCGTAAGGACGGACGGCACCTGCGATATTGATACCCCACTGCACCTGGACGGGAACCTCGAGGAATCCGGTCTTGTAGTCGACGGACTTGAGATTGCCTTCGGTAGCGGTGTCTTCGAGGGTAGCGCCCTTGACGTTATAAAGGATGGAAGGCTGTACTGCGAATCCGAGAGGGAGAGGGAGCTTGAAGGTGACGCCGACGTGATACTGGGTCACCTCATTGACGTTTGCCCAGGCTTCGTTGAAGTCGGTGGAAGTCGAAGTCAAGCCGGCGGTGATACCGGGCTGAGCGGCTGCGCCGACAGCGATGAACGCTGCTGCAAGCGCGATTGCTAATTTTTTCATATTACAGTAAATTGTTAAGAATTGATTCGATTTCCTGCTTGGATACGAGCCCCACGGACTTGTCGGCGAGTTCACCGTTCTTGAAGAAAAGGAGGGTGGGGATGCTGCGCACGCCGAAGCGGGCCGCGATTTCCTCGTTGTCGTCCACATTGCACTTTGCCACCTCGACGCGGCCTTCATATTCGGCGGCGATATCGTCGACGGTGGGAGAAAGCATGCGGCAGGGGCCGCACCATGCAGCCCAAAGGTCTACCAGGGCTACGGGTTTCGAACTGATAATCTGCTCGAAGTTGTTTTCGTCTATAACATTCATATTCACAAAGATATAAAAAATTATAGAATTTGTTCCAAATTCCATGAGAAAGCGCGGATTCCGAGGTCCGGGGTCTCCTCGTCCTTGGCCTTGAGGGCATCCAGGATGGGACGGACCTTATCGTCTTCCGTCATGAGAAGAAGCGCGTCGTTGTACTCCGGCCAGGCATGGCTGTCGAGGTGCGGAATCCCGGACACCGAGCCGCGGCCGCCCACGCCGTCGAAACGCGTGAAGCCGTGCTGGCCGAAAGATTCGACGAGGCCGACGATTTCGTCGCCATAAGCCTGATTGTAAACTATGAAGAGCGCTTTCATATTATCTCGTACTTTTTAGATGCACGGCGTTCCTGCCGCGTTGCAAACACACAATATACAGTAGGGATGAGTACCAGGGTGACCAGGGTCGATATGCTCAGACCCCAGCAGACCACCATTCCGAGGCCGTTCCAAAGCTCTGCTCCGTCACCATTGCCGAGGGCCATCGGGAGCATGCCAAGCACTGTCGTGAGGGTTGTCATGAGGATAGGGCGCAGACGGCTGCGGGCCGCGGTCACGGAGGCATCCAGCACGCTCATGCCGCGCTCGCGGCAGAGTATGGTGTAGTCGATGAGCACGATACCGTTCTTGACCACGATGCCGATGAGGATGATGATGCCCACCATGCCCATGACGCTGAGGGCGGTGCCTGTCAGCCAGAGGCCAAGGATCACGCCGACCGCCGCGAAAGGAAGGCTGAACATGATCACGAACGGGCTCATGAAGCTTTCGAACTGCGCGGCCATCACGATGTAGACGAGCAGGATCATCAGCACCATCAGGAGACCCATGTCGGAGAACATCTTCTGCTGGTCTTCATAGTCGCCGGAAATCACGCTGTAGAGGCTGGAAGGCAGAGGGGTATCGTCCAGCACCTGATTGGTGACGGCGACGGCGTCCGACAGTGCCACCTTGTTCGCCACGAGGGCGGTGATGGTGATGTAGCGCTGGCGGTTGCGGCGCTCGATGGTGGGAGGCACCTCCGTCTCCACTATGGTTCCCAGTTCCTTCAGGCGTATGCCCTTGCCGGCGGGAGTGTAGACTATGATGTTCTCCATGTCCTCGATGCTCGTGCGGAATTCGGGAGCATAGCGGACGCGGATGTTGTATTCCTCACCGTCCTCGCGATAGAGGGACGCGACGCTGCCGCTCATGGCCGCGCTGAAGGCGGAGCCGGCGGTGGTGGAATTCAGTCCGTTGAGGGCGAGTTTCTCACGGTCGAAGTCGACCTGATATTCGGGAGTGTACTCGTCGCGGCTCAGGATGACCTGGGAGAACTCCTTGTGCTGCAGAAGCTTGCCCTGGATCTCCCTGGCGGCCGCATCCGTCTCCTGGAAGTCGTAGCCGTAGATTTCGAGGGATACGCTCGATCCGCCGCCCATCATGCCGCCGCCCTCGCCTACCGTGGCCTTGCGGATCTCGGGATAGCGGCGGAGAATGGCGCGCACGTTGTCGGCGATATCTCCGGAACTGCGCTCACGCTCGCTCTTCGTGCCTATGTGCATGTTGATGGAGAGGATGTGGGTGCCGTTGCTGCGCATGGAACCCAGCAGGTTGTCGGAGTCGGCCTGGCCGTAGGTGAGGTTGCAGACGCTGATCTCGGGAATCTCTTCCATCAGATCGGCGTAGATGCTGTGCGCAAGCTCGCCGGTCACGCTCTGTGCGGTTCCCACCGGCAGGGTCACCGACACAGTGATGCGGTCGGCATCCGTCTTGGGGAAGTACTCTGTCTTGAGCCTGGGGGCGAGAAACACCAACACCGCCAGCAGGATGCCGAAGGCTCCGAAGATGACGGTCTTGCGGTGGGTGGTGGCCCAGCCTATGAGACGGGCGTACCCAGTGGAGATGGCGTTCAGGGCCTTGTCGATGGGGGTGAAGAACCACTTGTAGAGCTTACTCTCGCTCTTCTTCCCTCCGAGGAACTGGGCGCAGAGCATCGGCACCAGGGTAAGGGCCGCGGTGGTGGACACCACCATGATGATGGTCACTATCCATCCGAGCTGCTGGAACATCACGCCGGTCATGCCCTTGATCATGGTCAGGGGCAGGAAGACGCAGAGCATGGTGAGGGTGGATGCGATGACGGAGATGCCCACTTCGGAGGTGCCGTGGATGGCGGCCTCCGTGGGCTTCTCTCCCCTCTCGATGTGGGTGGTAACGTTCTCGAGCACCACGATGGCATCGTCCACCACCATGCCTATGGCGAGCGACAGCGAAGCCATCGAGATGATGTTCAGGGTGTTGCCCGTCGCGAAGAGATAGACCATCGACGCCAGCAGGGCGATAGGGATGGAGAGGATGATGATGAAGGTCGTCTTCCATCTTCCAAGGAACACGAACACCACCAGCATCACCACGATGAAGGTGATGAGGATGGTCTCGATGAGGGAGTGGATGGTGTCGACGATTTCGTCGGACGAGTCGAAGATCTGGTTGATCTTGATGTCCGAAGGAAGAGTCTTCTTGATCTGCTCGAGCTGCTTGTGCACTCCGCGGCTGACGTTCACGGTGTTGGCGCCGGCCTGCTTCTGGATCACGATTCGGGCTGCGCGGATGCCGTCGGTATAGGACTCCTGCTCACGCTCCTCGCTGCCGTCGCGTATGGTCGCGACGTCGCGCAGGAGTATGGTCTGGCTGCCGTTGTAGCCGACTACGATATCGAGCAGTTCGGACGGATCCTCGAACTCCTTCTGCACGCGCAGGGTGTAGGTGTTGGATCCGATGTCGATGTTGCCGGAAGGCAGATTGCGGTTCTCGGCCGCGATTATCTGGGAGATGACGGCCACGCTGAGGTGGTAGGCCTCCAGCTTGTTGGGATCGCAGTATACCTGGATCTCGCGGGTGGGGGCGCCGTCGATGCTGACCGTACCCACGCCCTTGATGCGGGCGAGAGGGGTGGCCACCTGGTCGTCGAGTATCTTGTCGAGGCCGGAGACGCTCTCAGTCGCGGAGGCGGTGAACATCATGATGGGCATGTCGTCCGCGCTGAACTTGAAGATGACCGGAGTGCTGGCGCCGTCGGGCATCACGGAGTTGATCATGTCCAGCTTGTCCCGGACATTGTTCGTAGCCTCCTCTATGTCGGTTCCGTATTCGAATTCAAGGGTAAGGATGCTCACGTTCTCCTTGCTCTGGGAACTGAGCTTCTTGAGGTCCTCGACGCTGTTCAGGGTGTTCTCGAGCAGCTTGGTGAGGTTGGTCTCTATGTCGGACGCGTTCGCGCCGGGGTAGGAACTCATCACCATGATGGTGTTGGAATCGAACTCCGGGAAAAGCGCGATCGAGGTGTTCACCAGGGAGTAGAGTCCGAGGATGACGAAGGCGACGAAGATCAGGGCCGTCGTCACCGGGTTCTTGACTGCAGATTTGATTACGCTCATGGCTTTATTCGATTACCTCAACGGCCGCACCGTTACGCAGGGCGGAACCGCCCTTTACCACAACCTGCTCCCCGACCTCGAGGCCGGAAAGAATCTCGTACTGCGAGTCGAAATGGCGGCCGAGGGTCACCTCGCGCTGCACCGCGACGCCGTTCTCCACCACGAAAACGTTGCGCTGTCCGGAGCCCTGCAGGCGCACCACGGCGGCATCCGGCACCACTATGCTGCTGCTGTGCCCGAAGGTCACGTTCACCTTGGCGTACATGCCGGGGCGGAGTTCGCGGTTCTGGTTGGGCACGTTGACCTCGATGTTCACGGTGTGGGTCATGGGGTCGATGGTGGGATATATCCTCTTGATGCTGCCGGAGAAGGTCTTGCCGGGCAGGGCGTCCACGGTGAGGGTGACATTGTCGCCCTTCTTCACCTTGGTGTAGTCGCCTTCGGAGATGCCCACGAGTATCTTTACCGGAGTTATCTGCTGCACGGTGAAGATGGGAGCGGCCATGCCGTACATGTCGCCGCGGTCGTAATTGCGGGCGGATACCACTCCGCTGATGGGCGAACGCAGGATGGTGTTCTCGAGAAGATTGTCGTAGGTGCTCTTGCTCACCTGAAAGTTCAGTTCGGCCGCTTCGTAGTCGCTCTGGGCGAGGCCGCCCTGTTCATAGAGCTGCTTGATGCGCCCGAGTTCCGTCTCGGCGTTGGAGAGGCGGAGCTTGGCCTGGTCGAGCTGCACGCGGTCCATCTCCGCAAGGACCTGGCCCTTGCCTACGAAGTCGCCCACCTCGACGTTGATCTTCTGGATGCGGCCGCCACTCTGGGGGGCGATGTTGTTAACCGCAAACGCCTGTACGGTAGCGGAATAGACGCCGTCCTGGCGGACGTCCTGCTTCGCCGCCGCCATGACCTTGACCGCCTGTGCCTGAGGCTGGGCCGCCATCGCCGCAGCTGCGGCCTGCTCCTGGGAATTCTTCTTCTGTGCGCAGCCTGCGAGTACGAGCGCTGCGAACGCTATGATAATTGTCTTTTTCATTGTTGTGCTGTGTAATCTGCTCCGATTGTACTTTCGAGGCCTGCCTTGGCCACAAGATAATTGTAAATTGCCTGGCTTGCGGAGAGCTGGGCCTGCGTGAGGGCGAGCTGCGCCGCGTCAAGATCCGTCAGGGTGCTGCGGCCCACTTCGTAGGATTTGGCCGCGATGTCGTATGCCTTCTGCGCCGACTCGAGGGCGTCCAGAGCCGATTCATGGCTCTTTACCGCAGTCTCCATTGTGCCGAGGCTCTGGCGTATGGCTATCTGGAGCTGGCGCTCCGCATTCTCGCGCTGTATGGCGAGTTCCTGGGCCTGGATCTTCGACTGGGTTATGCCGTAGGACCTCTGGCCCCCGCTGAAAATGGGGATGTTCAGGCTCAGGCCGACGAAGGAATACGGCGTCCATTTGTATTCGCTGAAGTTGAAGTCGTTGGTCATGGCATTGAGGCTGTACGAGAAGTTCAGTGCCAGCGACGGCAGATAGGCGTACTTCTGCATCTGTATGCTCTTTGCGAGCTGGTCGGCCTGGATGCCGAGCTGACGCAGCGAAGAGTTGCCTTCGAGCCCGAAATCCTTCCGGAGATCCTCGGGGCTCATGTCGCCGGCATACACCAGAAGGGAATCCTTCACATCTATTGCGGTATCGAGATTCACGCCCATCACGGCCTTGAGCTGCCAGAGGGCGAGATCGATGGAATTGGCTGAGTCGTAAAGATTGGGGACGGCATTCGCCACGGTCGTCTTGGCGCGCGCGAGGTCGAGTTCCGACGCCTTGGAGGCATTGTACTTCTTCTGGGTCAGCTCGAGGTTCTGCACGGCGTTGTCGAACACGCTCTGGAAGACATGATTGGCCTCCTTCGCGAGGAGCACGCTGTAGTAGGCCTGCTTCACCTGGTTCACCATCTCCAGGCGCGAGGAACGGGCCTTCTCGACCGCGAGTTCGACATCGTCGCCGGAAATGGAGATGCTCTTCCAGAGTTGGGCGTTGATCAGGGGCATGCTGGCGGAGATACCTCCGTTGAAGGTATTCCAGCGGCCTACCGTAATTCCTTCGTTGGAGGAAGAACTGGTTTCGGTGGTCTCGGGAACGTAGGGCACGTAGGGCACGCCGGTGCCTTTGTAGAGCTGCTCGATATGATACATTACCGGATTGAGAATGCCGGCCATCATGCCGGCCATTCCGCCTCCGCCGCCTTCGGAGTCGTCATCGTCGCCGCCCATGTACATCACCTGCTTCTTGATCGTACGCTGATACGCCCCGGTGGCATTGATCTGCGGAAAAAGGCTTGCGTAGGAGCCCTTTTTCGCAAAATTCGCACGTTCTATCTCCTTGTCCGCTATACGCACCGAAGGGCTGTTCGACAAAGCGATCTGGAGCGCTTCGTCGAGGCTGATTACGGTCGGAGACTGGGCAGAATCCGCTGCGGCCGAAAGGGTGGCGGCCGTTGCAACCAACATTAAACTAACCATTGTCTATAAAATATTACGGCGCGAAATTATACAAATTTCGCGCCATATACAAAAATATCAGACTGATGTCTAAATGTGTCCGCCGCCTTCGGCCTCGAGTTCCTCGTCGACCTTGTTCTTTTCGGCCATCAGAAGGTCCAGGAGCCAGTCTTTCTGCTCGTCGACCAGGCCGAGGTCCCGGCAGGCGCTCTCGTAGCGGCTCAGGACGGCATCCTGATAGCGGTGGTAAACCATGGATTTGCGGATTTCGTCCTCGATGGTCTCGTGTTCGATTTCGTAGCTGTCCTTGTAGTACTCCTTGTACACCTTTTCGGATGTGTACCTTATGCAGAAGAAGAACAGTCCGGATGCAAGTATCACTATACCCAGCATGCCGACCAGAAGGGGGACCCGCTGGATGAGTCCGAGCATGCCGAGGGTGGCGCCCAGCAGAAACAGCCCGAGGGCGACAAGTTCGTTGCCGTGGTTTTTAACTATTGAGGAAAGCTTCATAATCGATCATGGGGTTGGTTGTACGGTTCTGGAGGATCTTTATCTTGTTGGCGTTCTCGGCCTCCTTCGCATCCATCGCTTTCTGGAAGGCCCTGCGCGCACGGATGACCTCGGCGTTGCGGCGGCGCATCTCGTCGAGATTCTGCCTCAACTGCCACTGGCTCAGCAGTATTGCGAAGAACGCGATGCCGAACATCACCAGGAATCCGAGCAGTATCGTCATCTGGTTCTGGTGCTTCAGCCGCTCGGCCTCGGCACGGAGTTTCGCATTGTTCATTTCGGCGTCGAGGATGGCCATGTCCTCGTTCTGCACCTTTATATATATGGAGTCCTTCTCCGCCATCAGCGAAGAAAGTTCGCCGTAGGCGTTGTTGAAATTGCCGAGTTCGGCATAGATGCCGTGCTTGAGGGCGTGCCGGTCGCGGGCGGTTCCGAGCGAATCCGCCTTCGAGAGAGCCTGCTCGAAAAAGCCCTTCGAGCGCAGCCAGGCCACATCCATCTCATAGCGGGAGTCGCTGTCGGTCTGCACTGCATAGAGAGGGTCGCTTTCCAGCGCATCGTAGGTCGTCCAGAAGCGCTCCCAGTCCTTCTCCGCATTGTAGAGATAGGCCCGGGTCATGCGCGCCTTGATGCGGATGGAGGGGAAGAAATCCTGGTACTGCTCGGCCTTCACGCAGTATTCTTCCGCCTTCTCGAACTCGCCCATCTTCACATATTCCTGGGCGATAAGTATATAGAGGTTGGGGAGTTCCTGCTCCGCCTTGGCTTCCTTGCAGTAGAGGGCGGCCTCTTCGAAATTGCGTATGGCGAGCCAGGAATTCGTGCGGTAGCTCTGTATCAGGCCGACGATGCGGTGCGAGTACATTATGCCGGCGGGCATCTTCAGCTTGGCGGCGCGGCGCTCCATATCGCGGGCCTCCAGCATGGCGTCGGAAGCCCTGCCTATGTGTATAAGGTACTGACAGTATTCGTGGATGACCGCGAAATAGAACGGCCGGGCATCCGCATGGCCCTTCACGAGTTCCTTGATTTCGGCGATGCATTCGTCCATGCGGGCATAATCCCCCTGGGCGAAGCGCACCGGGAACTCCAGCGACAGGCCCAGGCACTTGTAACGGAAACTCTCGCGCAGCACTCCCGCCTGGTAAATCGAGTCCGCCAGGGCGAGATTCGCCGGGTTGTACATCTGCATACGCCCGTATGCATAGCGCTGAAATACAGCGTCATCCACCTTCAGACGGTTCACTATCTGCGCTCCTGCGGGGAAGAAAGCAGACAAGACAAGGATGCACAACAAGACCCGACGCATACTATAGGGAATGTGCGTTGCTTAGGGTTGTAGGGCCGGAGGGCTTTTTAGGAGGAGCTACCGGCGGCACGGCAGCTGCAGGCACCTTTTTCCTATAGGAATAAATGAGGATGCAGATGCCGGCGACTATGAAGGGGATGCTAAGCCACTGGCCCATATCGAGGACCATATTATTCTCGAATTCCACCTGGGGCTCCTTGATGAACTCGATGAGGAAGCGCATGCCGAAGCAGCCGAGAAGGAAGACTCCAAAGAAGAAGCCGCGCCAGGTGCGGTCCAGTTTCTTCCAATAGCGCCAGATGAGGTAGAGGCC
>ONFK01000174.1 GCA_900317065.1 uncultured Bacteroidales bacterium | reverse complement strand
CCGACAGCGAGCCGTGGAAGATTGCGAAGACGGATCTGGCGCGTACGGGCACCATACTGAACGTATGCCTGCAGCTCTGCGCGGATCTTGCCATCGCTTTCGAGCCTTTCACTCCTTTCGCCTGCGAACGCCTTCGCAAAATGCTCAACATCAAGCCCTCCGCGAAAAGCGAAGGGCCGGGCCGCGTCCCGCAAGGGGACGCCGGTACGGGCATTGCCTGTGCGATGGCTGACGCACCCGAAATCGGGTGGGAGCAGTTGGGCTCTGCCGAGATTCTGCCGGAAGGACATCAACTGGGAGAAGCCGAGCTGCTGTTCGCGAAGATCGAGGACGATGCCATCCAGAAGCAGCTGGACCGTCTGGCTGCAATCCGCGCACAGAAGGAGGCTGAGGCCAAGGCCGAGCTTGCGAAGCAGGTGACTCCGCAGAAGGAAGAATGCAGTTTCGAGGACTTCGAGAAGATGGACATCCGCACCGCGACTGTCCTTGAGGCGGAGCGTGTGCCCAAGACCGACAAACTGCTCAAGCTTACCATAGACACCGGCATCGACAAGCGTGTGATCGTATCCGGCATCGCCGAATACTACAGCCCCGAGGATATGCTCGGAAAGCAGATCTGCATCCTCGCCAATCTCAAACCCCGCACCATCAAGGGAATTGAGAGCAAGGGCATGATTCTCATGGCCAGGCAGAACGACGGGAAGATGCGCTTCATCACTCCGCAGGAAGTCGTGGTCAACGGAGCCCAGGTAGGCTAGATCAGAATCTCGGAGATGTATTTCCTGTAGGCAGTAGGGGTCATGCCCTTTGCCTGCAGGAATTTTCTGTTGAAGTTGGACTTGTTGTTGAAGCCGCAGTTCCAGCAGATTTCGCTGACGCTCATGGCACTGGATTCAAGTTCGCGGCAGGCCCTGGAGATCCGCAGCCCGTTGAGGTAGCTGATATAGGAAAGGTTTGTGTGCTTCTTGAAGAAATGCGAGAAAGCCGATTCGGACATGTCTACGAGCGATGCGACTTCCGAAAGCCGGATGGTTTCGCCGAGGTGCGTCCTGGACCAGTCCATTACCTTGGCTATCCTGCGAGAACGGGACGCCCTGATGCCTGAGTCGGAATCTCCCAGCACCGAGAATTCCCTTTCCGCCATGGAGTTCAGCAGATGCAGGAAGGCCAGGGTGGCGTCGAAGCCTTTTGCATTTGCAAGCGCAAGGGTTTCCTGCACCAGAGGGTCCGATTCGGAAAGATGATATTTTGCTGCCGGAACGATATTTTTGAGGAATGATTCTATTTTGCGGAACTGTTTCAGCCTTATCATGGGGAATTCCAGCATTTTCCCGGAGAATTGGACGGTTATGACACGGTTCCCCTCTTCCCGCGCCTTCCATACATGGGGCACGAAAGGGGTGATAACTATCAGATCCATGCCATAAAACGCCTCCTGGCGTGTCCCGATGATGTGTGTGCCGTCGGAATGGAGAATAAGATTTATCTCGTATTCTTCGTGGCAATGGATAGGGTAGTCGAACTTGGCGTTTATGTGGTCCAGCACCACATACAGGTCGTCGCTTTCGACGGGCGTTATTTCCTCTTGTATGCTTTTCATCTTTGCAAATGTAGGAAAAATTCAAAATAGTATCAATCTTTTACTCTATTGTAAAAAAAAAGCCCGAAATTGTCCCTTATATTTGTATCGCACTAAACTATAATGAAAATGCACAGTTCAGGAATTGGCGCCATCGATGTGATAATCATTGTCGTTTACCTGCTTTTCATCATCTGGTGGGGGCTGCGTAACGGCAAGAGTTCGAATGCCGGATCATACTTTCTTGCCGGACGGGGGATGCCGTGGTTCATAATAGGGCTGTCGCTCTTTGCGGCCAGCATTTCCAGCACCACGCTGATCGGGCAGACCGGCGACGCATATGCTACCGGGATAGCCGTTTTCAATTACAACCTTACCGGCGTATGGGTCCTGGTTTTCTTCGCCATATTCCTTTTACCTTTATATATCAGATCCGGGGTTTTCACCATTCCTGAATTTCTGGAGAAGCGCTTCGACGGCAGGTCCCGTTATTACTTCTCCGCAATCAGCATAATTGGGAACATTTTCCTGGATGCCGCCGGAGCCCTTTATTCGGCGGCCCTGATCCTCAAGCTCCTCTTTCCGGAAGTCGAGCTATGGGTGTTCGTACTTGTATTCGCAGTGATTGCTGCGTCATATACTATCCCGGGAGGCCTTTCCGCAGCCATTAACACCGACCTGATTCAGGCTGTGGTCCTTCTTGCAGGTTCCGTCGCGATGATGATAATCTGCTATGCCAAGGGGGGAGGAGAATACTTCGCCGGTCTTATGGAGAACGGCGATGTGGCGGCGAAACTCGTCAGGCCGCTTTCAGACTCCTCCACTCCCTGGCTGGGTATCCTTGTAGGCATGCCCGTGCTCGGCATCTATTTCTGGGCCAACAACCAGACTCTGGTGCAGCGGGTGCTCAGCGCCAGGAACGTAAACCAGGGCCGCATCGGAGTGATGCTGGCGGGCTTCCTCACCCTTTGCACGCTGTTTATCTTCAATATCCCCGGAGTCATGGCGCGCAAGTTCTTCCCCGGCATCGATAATCCCGACATGATCTATCCCACCATGGTTCTCAAGTTGATGCCCGCTGGAATCCTCGGGCTGATGCTCTCCGCCATGCTGGCTGCTCTCACCTCTACCTTGAGCGCCATTCTCAATTCGGCTTCCACCTTGTTCACCATGGACTTCTATGCCAAGTTCGACAAGAAGGCGGATCAGAAGAAACTTGTGCGGGTCGGAAAGATTTCCGCTCTCGTCATAATCATAATAGCCACCCTGTGGGCTCCTAACATCGAGAAGTTCGGTTCCCTGTTGAAATACTATCAGGAGATGCTTTCCTACATTTCCCCGCCCATTGTGGCCACCTTCCTGATGGGCGTGTTCTTCAAGCGGACCAATGCCCGCGGGGCGTTCGCCGGCCTTCTTTCGGGGCTTGCGCTGGCTGTCGTCCTGCTGTTCTGGCGCAATGCCATCTTCGGGAACATGCACTTCCTGTTCATCGTGCCCATACTGCTGATTTTCAGCATGCTGGTAATCTGGCTGGTGAGCCTCGCCACGGGCAGGCCTTCTCCCGAAAAACTGGAGAACACCACCTTCAGTCTCGAAGACTACAGGGCCGAGACCATCGAACTCAAAAAGGAAAAGTGGTGGAAGAATTACAGGGTCATGGCCGCCGGTCTCATGGTAATGAGTTTTATACTATTATTTATTTTCAGATAATGAAACTGCTAAGATACGGGGGAAACCCCATCCTCTCTCCGAATCCCGCGAACGAGTGGGAGAATCTGGTGGTCTGCAATCCGGGAGTCATTCTGGACGACGGCGTTTTCTACATGCTCTACCGTGCCGCAGGGGACGATGAGAAACACGTGATACGCTTCGGACTGGCCACCAGCACCGACGGATTCCATTTTCAGCGTGTCAGCGACCGGCCCGTGTTCGGCCCCAGCGCCGACGGCCCGGACAGCGGCTGCGTGGAAGATGCCAGGATCGTCAAGTTCGGTGATACTTTTTATGTCACATATGCATACAGGCCCATGGCTCCAGGCCGCTACTGGACTTTCCCTCACGATATGGTGCTGAAACCGGACGTGGACGAGTTCGCCCCTATGGCTCTGAGGGAGAACCTCGGGAACACAGGCCTGGCATGTACTCGCGATTTCCGCAATTTCAGGCGGCTTGGACGCATTACTTCCGCCGTCCAGGATGACAGGGACGTGATCCTGTTCCCCCAGAAGATAGGCGGCAGATTCGCGATGCTCCACAGGCCGAAGCAGACTTCCGCCACCAGGTTCCCTTCGATCTGGCTGAAATTCTCGGACGATCTGCTGAACTGGGAAAGTGCCGAAGATCATCTTCTCATCGAAGGTGAAAGCGGTGATGCTGGCGCACTCGTTGGGCAATCCGTTCAACATCAAGGCTGTGAAAGCGCCCCTGTCGCCCATCCCCTTGATGGCTGTCGGCGGTGTGAACGAAAAAAACGCTGCGGACTTCATGAAGGCCGGCTGTGTCGGTCTCGGTGTCGGCGGCAATCTGGTCAACAAGGAATGGATCGAAAGCGGTCAATGGGACAAGATCACGGCCCTGGCCAAGGAATTTATGAAGGCGGTGAATGAAGGATGAGCAGGATCATTACGTTCGGCGAGATCATGATGCGGCTGAACCCTCCGACCAGCACAAGGGCAGCA
>ONFK01000175.1 GCA_900317065.1 uncultured Bacteroidales bacterium | reverse complement strand
ATACCACCTTCTGGATGCGGTAAGGGTATTTCTCGATAAGCTGCGCCGCATTCGGGCATCCCATACGATGTATCTTGATGCCGTCAGTCCTGGTGACGAAGCCGAACACGTCGTCGCCGAAGACAGGATTGCAGCACTTGGCAAGTTTGTAGTCGAGCCCGCGGACATTCTTTGCATTGATGACCAGAATCTCGTCGGAGCCCGAACTGAAAGTCAGGGCACGTTCCCTGGGGCTCTGCTCCGATTTTTCGGGCGACTCCTCATGCTTCTGGATATATGCCTTGATGTCGTTGACATCGATTTCTTCCCTGCCGATATCAGCCATGAAAGCTATCACGGAAGTATAGTGATGCGCCTTCATGTACTCCTGCTGCAGATCGTCCGGCCATTCGAGTTTCCAGTTCTTCAGACGGCGCTCCAGCAGTTCACGGCCGTTCGCAGCGAGTTTGCGTTCCTCCGCATCGAGTTCCTGCTTGATCTTTGTGCGCGCTTTCGAGGTAACCACATAGTTCAGCCAGTCCCTGTTCGGACGCTGATTCTTGGAAGTGATAATCTCGACGGTATCTCCCGTGTGCAGTTTCTCCCTGATTGACACAGCCTTTCCGCCTACGCGCCCGCCGGTGCAGTGAATACCCACGTTCGTGTGGATGTTGAATGCGAAATCCAGCACTGACGCACCAGCCGAAAGGATACGAAGTTCTCCCGTGGGAGTGAAGACGAATATCTCCTTGGAAGGTGGCTGCGGAAGGTCTTCCGGCTTGGTTTCGGAAGGATGCTCGAGGGCATAGCGGACCGATTTCAGCCAACGGTCCATGTTCGCCTCGTGCTGGACTCCCTTGTAGGCCCAGTGGGCGGCCTGCCCATTCTCGGCCTCGTAGTCCATGCGCTTGGTGCGAATCTGCACTTCGAGCGCATTCCCGCGTTTGTTTTTTACGGTTATATGCAGACTCTCATATCCATTCGGCCGCGGGGTGGTGAGCCAGTCCCGGAGCCGTTTCGTGTCGGGTTCGTATTCTTCGGTCACGTAGGAATAGACCTTCCAGCACAATTCCTTCTCCAGTTTCGGATCCTGCTCGCAGTCGATGATGAAACGGATGGCGAAGACATCGTACACTCCCTCGAATGGCACCTTCTGCACCTGCATCTTCCTATAGATCGAATAGGCCGTCTTGGTGCGCATCTTCAGCTTGTAGACTATGCCGGCATCGGAGAGTTTCTGCTTCAGCGGCTCGATGAACTCGGCCATCAGCCTTTCCCTGTCGCGCTCGGTTGCCTTCAGTTTGTTGGTGATCGCCCTGTACTGCTCCGGATCGGCATAACGGAAGTAGATATTCTCCAGTTCGCTTTTGATGTTGTAGAGCCCCAGCTGATGCGCGAGCGGGATGTAGAGCATGAGAGTCTCCAGAATCTTCTGGTCGCGCGAGGTCTTGGGGAAGATGGCAAGGTTGCGCATCACCTCGAGGCGGTCGGCAATCTTGAGGACGGTGACCCGCGGATCGGTCGAATACTGGACAATCAGTTTCTTGTAATTCTCGGCCTCCAGCCTGGTGTCTTTGGGCTTGATGGTGGATATCTTGTTCAGCCCGTCCACGATGACGAGGACATCCTGCGGGAAGGAGGATATATCGATGTCTTTGTGTATCCTGGTCGCCTCGTGGAGATAGACGGCAGCGCTGCACTCGGCCGGGAGGCCTAGTTCGTCGCGGACTATGGCCGCGACTGCGTCGGGATGCCCTATGAAAGGGCTCCCGTCGAAGCGCTGCTCATTTCCGAGCGCCTCAAGCGCCACGGCTCGGGCTTTTGCTACAATCTCGTCCATATCCTGTTTCGGCATGATACCTGCCGTACAAAAATAATCATTTTTCCTTCTGTCTTGCACGCTTGTCGAGCGCTTTCTGGAAAGCACGCGCATTCTGAAGATGTTCAGAATATGTGCGGGCGAAGCGGTGCGTTCCGTTGAACGAAGGATCGGCGCAGAAAAACAGATATCCGGAAGCGGTATCCGGGTTCAGCACAGCATTCAGATACTCCTTTCCCGGCACATTGATGGGCCCTGGAGGCAAGCCGGCATACATATATGTATTATAGGGAGAATCGATCTTCAGGTCCTTTTTAAGTATGCGGTTGCTCTCGTATCCGAGAAGGAATGCGACTGTGGGATCGGCCTGCAATTTCATACCCTTGTGCAGACGGTTGAGATACACACCGGCTATGCGGGCGTAGTCCGAAGGGACGTTGCTCTCCCCTTTCACGATGGAAGCGAGGACGGACACTTGCTGACGGCTCAGGCCCTGCTTTCTGGCCTTTGCCATATTGTCCGGCGTCCAGAATGCATCCCAGGCCTTCTTCTGGCGGTCGAATATATCGTCTATGCTGGCAGTCCAGTACATCTCGTAGGTGTCGGGCATGAAAAGAGAGAAGGCCGTAGCCGGCTTGAACCCGTATCTCTCCAGAAGCTCCCTGTTTTCGAGGGCGTCGGCGACGGTGGCGGAATCCACCATCATCTGCGAGGCTATGCTGCGGGCAAGCGAGCCTTTCAGCCTTACGGAAGGGATGCGGAGCTGCACCGGAGTCTGCCAGCAATTGTTGAGCATACGCGTTATGTAGACGCTCGTCTGCCCCGCCTCGACCACATAATGCCCCGGTTTCATATACTCGGCCACCTGATGCCCGGCGAATGCGCGCTTCAGGCTCCCAGGCCTCCTGACGCATGAATCAAGCGACGCAAGCACTTCTTCCGGAGTGGTGTCCGGATATACGTAGAGGTCCTTGCCCAGGCTGACATTGGGCAGTTTGTTGTCCGACAGCCAGAACCAGACCTTTCCTCCGCCGACCACAATGATGGCGACCACTATGCCGACAGCCAGGCGGGCTGCAAATGAACTCTTCTTCTTTTTCATCTTACAGGCTTCTTCAGATAGATGACATCACCCTCCACCGGCATGTAATCTGCCGGCATGCCTGGATTCCACTTCAGGAGGAACTTCATCTTGATGCCGAAGCGCTGCGATATCTCCCACAGGCTCAACGGCTTGTCATCCGCCACATACATGGGCAGACCGTACGGGGCCTGACGCTTCTTGGCCTTCAGGTATACTACCTCCCCTATCTTGAGCGGACGGGCGGACGCCACGTCGTTGAAGCGCAGTATCTCTTTCTGGAACAGATTGAATTCCAGCGCTATGCTCTCAAAGCTGTCCTCGTGCTCCGCATACACGCAAAGGATGCCGTTCTTTTTGTAGACCTTGCGGTCCATCCGGAACGAGTAGGTCTCTGCAGCCTGGCTGCGGCGGACAGGATTCTTCTGCGCTTCATCCATAAAAACCTGAGCTGGGCGATTCTTGAAAACAGTGCGGAGATGTCGGAAACATTCAATGATATTCTGAAGCAGGCGCAGCAGACAGCCTCCTATCGTGATGTTCATACCATGATGTATCTGATCATTGAGCTGATCAACGGAGCCTGTTATTCGGCAATCATCTATGACTCCCCTGAACCGATTAAGCAGCTGAAGCCGAAACTCTTTGACTCCGTACGCGCGGTGATGAAAGCATTTGAAGTCCCCGCTGTGCATAACACCGTGCCCGAAAACTAAAAGCCGCATACAGATGTACGCGGCGATGAAAACCGTTTGATCCGGTATCAGACAGGATATTCCCGCTGTGCTTCGGCACGGTTTTTTTCTTTCTGTTCAGCTGATTCACTGATTGTGAAATACGGGAAACATGCTTTAACATTTCCTTCGGCGAATAATCCGAAGAAACATCCCGTGAATGTGCCTTTCATGACTTCCGTAGAGAGCAGCTGTGTATTGCCGGTTTCGATCACTTCCGGATGTTCTTCATTGATTCCGGCACAGAATGAGTATTGATTTCTTTCTGCATGGATCTTCAGGATCACATGATCCGTATCAGGGAAGAAATGTTCTTCACTGACCATGCGCATGTCGGCTGCCCTGCGTCTGAGATCAATCATCGATTTTCCTGTCATCCGGTTCCTGTATTTCACATTTTCATCCGGTAGGTTCCCCTGCCGGTTTTTTCAATGATTCCTTCATCCTGAAGGCTTTTCAGGATTCTGAGAAGCTGTCTTTTCGAACATTGAAGATACATTGACGCGGCATTGACGCCTTTCAGCGTTCTCTGATCCGTATGTTCCATGTAATAGATGGTTCTTTCCCGCAGATCATCCGGCTCAAGCAGCCAGGCAGTTGTCAGTCTCAGCTTTTCTGTCACAGA
>ONFK01000173.1 GCA_900317065.1 uncultured Bacteroidales bacterium | reverse complement strand
GGTTTTCCGCATCCAACACATATTGCAACGGCTATCGCCGCAGAAAGTATTCTGTATAACTTACTCATATTCTTTCATAAATCAGGGATGCCCAGATGAAGGGGCCTACTCCCTTGGGGTCGTTTTCGGTTATCTTCTCGTGGATGTAATAATCGTAGTCGCCGCTACGGTTCTCCTTGCCGCCGAGCCCTGCCACGGCGCAGCATTGCGTGAGGGTGATGGTGCCATCGGCTTCTTCGCGGATGAATGTCTTGACCAGGCTGCGGTAAAGGCGCTTCGCATATTTCTCATACTGAGGTTCATATCCCTTCTCCACGGCCTTGAGATAGGTATATGCGAACATTGCGGAGCAAGTGGATTCGATGTAGTTGCCCTCGCGTCCGGGGCAGTCCAGGACCTGATACCACATGCCCGTCTTTTTATCCGCATATCTGGGAAGAGTCTCCAGGATGCTGTGCAGTATGCCAAGCATATCGGGACGGGCGGGATGATCCTCCGGCATCCAGTCGAGCACATCCACCAGCGCCATCGCATACCAGCCCATCGCCCTGCCCCAACTGTGGGCAGACTGCCCGGTGTAAGGGTCAGACCAGAACATACTGCCGGTCTCGTCCCAGGCATGGCGGAGCAGACCGGTGGCATAATCATAGCATTTGCTGTATGAAATGCGGAACTGGTCGGCTATGTCGTCGAAGTTCACATATTTCTCGTGAGTGCTGTTCAGGCGCGTAGCGCTATATTCGGCATAGAAAGGCTCGCCCATATAGAGACCGTCGAGCCAGACCTGGAAAGGATATATCTTCTTGTGCCAGAAGGCTCCAGCTTCTGTGCGCGGCTGGCTGCCGACCTGGATGTAGATGCTGTCCATGCAGGCGCGGTATTTCTCCTTGCCGGTGAGTTCGTAGAGTTTGAAGAGGGTCCGTGCGGGGCAGACGTGGTCCAGACTATAGTTGGATTTCTTGTAGTTCGCGCCGACGCTGCCATCCTCGCGGATTATCGCATCGTACCAGGCATCGACATACTCCAGGACGCCAGCCTTCGGAGAAGCAATGCCCGTACCGGGTTCCCCTTGCGGGACACGGACGGGCCCTTTGCTTCTCGCGGAGGGGTATGCTGCATCCAGGAACGAGAGAAGTTCGAGGCCGGTAGTGTAATTCCACTTGAGTTTCCCCGCCATCCCGTCAAGATCGGCAGCAGTGGGGCAGCGCTTCATCTCCGACTCCACCATGCGGACGGAATACGGCTTTTGCGCTGTGCAAGCGGTAATCAGGAAAACCGCCGACAGCGCCAGCAAAATAGCCGTGCCACACAACTTACTATCTATCAATCTTTTACTCATTTCAGCCTATCCAAAAAACGGAACCTACTTTTAACAAACTGCTAACAATCAATAACTTACTTGGCACGCATCACCTATTATCAAACGGATTCCATTTGATGCCATCCTGCTCCTGGAACATAACTTTCTCGAAGGAGTATTCCGCGGCCTGGCGATCGCTGAGTTGGCGGCTCCACTTCACGCGCTCCTTCTTACCGGCGGCACCGGGGCCAAAGCATTTGTATTCAGCATAGTAGGAATTCTTCTTGGTGTCCGGTTTTCCGGGCTTCTCCCAATCGTGCCAGCCCTCGGCGACAATATGAGGACCGAGTTCGCATTCGAGGAAGACCGTCTTGGCATATGCGCCCCAGGGGCGTCCCAGGTAACACTTGTCAATTCCAGGGGCGGCCGTGAGTTTGCAGTTCCTGAACACATAGCCGTATTTCTGCCCCTCGAAAGTAGAAGCCGCTGTCACGTAACTGTTTTTCTTGCTGTGGATGGTGCAGTTCTCGAAATACGCGATGCTTGGGCCGAATATGAAATCGGTCGTTCCTTCGATGTAGCAGTCCAGGAAATAGTTGCGCTTGACACCCCCATCCTTGCCGTAGCGGCCGTAAGTGTAAACGGTATCCTGGTTGCCGATGAAACGGCAGCGGTGGAAGAAGAGGAAGTCGCCATCGGTGAACAAGGCCACTGCCTGGGCTATCTCCTTACCTTCTCCAGCACTGTTCTCGATGGTCAGATCCTCCATCGTGACATAACTGGAATGGATGTAGACACTGGCGCTGCCGGAGGTCCCGACGTTGAAATCCCTTCCGGGCCAGGTCTGCTTTGCATACTTCCCATAGGTGATGATTGTCTTGTCCGCGCCCTCGCCGCTTATGTGCAGGCGGAACTTGTTGTGGGGGATGGTTACCATCTCATTATATATGCCCGCACGTATGCGTATGCGCGTAATGACGCCGTGGCTGTAGTCGGGAGCCGCATTGATAGCCTCCTGCACGGTCATATAGTCTCCATGACCGTCGGCGGATACAACTATGTCGTAACTGGTCAGATGCCCGGCGAGTTCCGGGATTTGCTCGCGGATCTTGCTGCAGACTATCTCCGTAACCTTGCGGGCGCCGGAAGCGACGGTATGGGTGTTGTCGTTCTTGCCGGTGCTGATCATAAAGTAAGGTTTGGAACCTTCGTCCCCGAGGCCCTCCAGCCAGTCGAGAGTGGCTGTGGTTATGTCAAGCAGAGTCACTCCCTCTTCCTCGGCAACCTGCTTCATGGCAGCAGGATAATCGGTATGGCAGTTACGGTCGAGTTTTCCGTCCTTGAACCATCTGCGTGCTACGGGAGTAAGAAGTACGGGCTTTACACCCATCTCCTTGGCAGTGCGGACGAACATCCTCAGGTTCACCTGATAATCCCCGTACGGAGCGGCATAGCGGGCAGGGTCGTCAACTTTGGCGTCGTTATGACCGAACTGTATGAAAAGCCAGTCGCCGGGCTGCATATTCTCCTTTACCTTGTCCCAGAGTCCGAGATCGATGAAACTCTTGGTGCTGCGCCCGTTCTGGGCGTAATTCTTCACAGTCACCTCGTCGTCCATGAAATTCTGGAACATCATTCCCCAGCCTCGCTCCGGACCCGCCTTTGCAAGGTCCTTTTCCGCCATGGTGGAATCCCCTATCGTGTGAATGGTAAACGATGAAGCCAGCACCCAGGCCGCAGCAAGTATCAGAATCTTTTTCATAATTCGTTGCCGTTGACAAAGACGTTGTCGAAAGTAATATTCTCCGCGAAGTGCACCTCGGCGCCCTTGTCGGCAGTGAAGGTGGAGTTGGCGAAAGATATGTTGCTGACCGGAAGTTCAGGCAGGCCGTTGATGAAGATAGCCTGTTTGGCTCCGGAGCAGGTGATGCCCGAAAAATGGACGTCGCGCATTTCAGGCGTGGTTTCGTCCACAGGCAGAATGTCGGATTTGCCGTCTGCGTCCATGTCGCTCGCAGCCACTCCCGCATAGTACAGGTTGAAAATCACGCCATAGGAAACGATGTCCTTCATGTAGATACGCTCGCACCAGATGTCCTTCACAAGGCCTCCGCGGCCGCGGGTACTCTTGAAACGGAGCCCCACGTCGGTGCCGATGAAACGGCAGTCGCTGACCTTGATATTCTCGACACCACCGGACATCTCGCTGCCGATCACGAATCCTCCGTGACCGTGATAGACCGTACAGTCAGAGATGATGAGATTGCGGCACTTGCGTGCATGACGGCGTCCGTCGGCATCCTTGCCGGACTTGATGCAGATGGCGTCGTCACCCACATCGAAAGAAGATCCGGTGAGGATTACGTTCTCGCAGGCATCGATGTCGATGCCGTCGCCGTTTGCGGAATAATGAGGATTACGGACGATTATATCCTTGATAGTAAGGTCTTTGCAATAAAGGGGATGGATATTCCAGCAGGGACTGTTCTGGAAGGTGCAATCCTGCAGGAGCACACGCTCGCAGTTGCGCAGGCTGACCATCACGGGACGGAGGAAAGTCTTGATTTCGTTCTCGTCCAGAGAAGGATCGGGATAATTCAGACTGCCGGCAGTCGCACGCGCCTTCGCATAGCCTTCGTCGGGATACCAGACTTTGCCGTCTCCGCTCAGGACTCCGCCGCGGGCAAGCACGGTCTTCCACTGGTCGTCGGAAACCTTGCGCTTCTTCACTTCGCGCCAGAATTCTCCGCTGCCGTCGATGATTCCGCCGCCAGTGATTGCGATGTCCGTCGCGCCTTCGGCGTGGATGGGGCTGAGGCAACGGCGCACGTCAAGCCCTTCGAAGTTGGTGTCTATGATGGGATAAAGATCCTGGTCGGGATCGAATACTATGACTGCATTCTTGCTGACATAGAGCTCGATGTGGCTCTGCAGCCCTATGGGGCCGGTGCGCCAGATACCGGCAGGGACTTCGAGGCGGCCGCCGCCCAGTTCG
>ONFK01000172.1 GCA_900317065.1 uncultured Bacteroidales bacterium | reverse complement strand
TTTTCTTTTCCTGCAGGGCTTCAGCCACCTGTATCAGGTCGCTTCCGTTCCCGGCCAAAAGGCTCTTGTTCAGGTCACCGACCGTATTCAGCCCCATGATTTCGTTCCACTTCAGGTTCTCGCTGAACATTTTGAAAGTCTTCGGCTGGTCGATATACGGAGCGAGTTGTGTGGGGTTTTGCTTGTTCGGGCCTATCAGCAGCATTCCTCCATGATACGTAATCAGATCCCATTTCGTGAGATATCCGGTCGATGGCACAAGGCGTCCGTAGTAATAGTCCTTGGTCTTGCCGAGTGAATAATAGTCCATATAGACCTGCCCGGAAGTTTCCAGCAACTTCACCTTGTCTTCAGCACCTATCTTGTGCATTATGTCTATGACCTGTTCGATGGGGGCCTCGAAACGGTGGAAAGGCTGATTCAGCTGCACGAGGCGGGCCATTCTCGCCTTGAGTTTGTCCACATCCTCCTGCGTCAGGGCGGACTTGTCGGCCTTGACGAGTTCGCAGAAGTAGCCATGCGAGATGGGATGCTCGATAAAAATGCGGCTGCCGCGGAACAGGTCCTTGGCAGCCTTGCACATCAGGAAGCACAGCGAACGGATGTAGACGCGCATTCCGCTTGCCACGGTGCAGTCCACGAACTCCACGGTCCTGCTGTTGTAGACGCGGAACTTGAGCCCCTGCGACACATTATTAACCTTGGCTGAAACAATAGGATACGGCCTTTCAAACTGGAACTCCGGCAGCATGTCAAGAAGGGTGGTTCCCTCCCGGAAAGACCTGGTAGTGCCGGTGTTTTTGCAATAGACTTGAATCATCGTGCGATTTGTAAGGCACAAAGATACAAAAAATAGAATTATTTTTTTACATTTGCACCGAAGTTTAACTTAATCATTTTTTATGTGTAGAAATGAAGAAATTCCTGGTAGTTTGCACAGCTCTAACGCTGCTCTGCCTGAGTGCTCCTGCGCAAGAATTTGCGCCCGCACCCGAGGCTGAGGACTCCGGCCGCAGTGTCGGATTGTCCGTTATTCCGAGATTCGAATTCAATTACAATGGCGATTTCACACTCGGTGATTCTTCTCTCTATTCACTTTTCGAAGGCAATATTTCCGACGCACTGTCGTTCAGCATCTGCAATCACTGGCTTGCTGGCGACAAGGAAAGCATCAGCCTCCTCTACAGCAACACGGGCCGCAGCGACGATGTCAACTGGCTCGACTGGGCTTATCTGAATTATGCTCTCGGGAACTTTTCATTCACCCTCGGCAAGCAGTCTCTGACCTTTGGAGGATATGAATTCGATGCTTACGACTTCGAATCGTTCTCTTTCCTGGGTTCATCTGCCTGGAACAACCTTCAGGTTTACCTCTGGGGATTGAAGGCCGACTGGACCAACCCTTCCGAGAACACCACGCTCTCCCTGCAGATGACCTCATCTCCTTTCGGAGAGCATCCGTTCACAAGCGGACTGTTCAATTACGCTGCCGAATGGCGAGGCGAGTACGGCAATTTCGCGAACATCTGGTCGGTTGCCGCATTGCAGCGCGACAAAGGGGACTTCATTCCTCTTATCTCCCTCGGACAGACTTTCTCTCTGACCGACGAGATATCTCTCGGTCTTGACATTTTCAATATTGTGGGCGATGAAGAAAACGTCGTAATGAAAGGTCTCACCATGATTCCTTCCATCACCTATACCCCCAGCGACAGGCTGATGCTCAGGGGCCGTATGGGCGGAGAGATCAACCGT
This sequence comes from uncultured Bacteroidales bacterium, assembly GCA_900317065.1. GTDB lineage: Bacteria > Bacteroidota > Bacteroidia > Bacteroidales > UBA932 > Cryptobacteroides. The sequence goes on along the minus strand of ONFK01000172.1, from coordinate 2,549 downwards.
GAGACAAAGAACAAGAATCTTATAGTCGGCATCGATGGTTACTGGCTTCCTCTCAAGGAATGTGAAGACCTCCGTCTGATGGCTTCCGCCGGTTACAACTACGACCTCAAGATGACCAATGCCAGCCTCGGCATCCTGTACTATTTGAACTTCCCCCGCAAATAAATGGCAAAAGACGACCGCATCATCAGCATAGATCACCTCAGCAAATCCTTCGGCGACAAGAAGGTGCTCGACGATATCAATCTGTATGTCCGCCGCGGTGAGTTCCTCACCCTGCTCGGGCCTTCGGGCTGCGGCAAAACCACCCTGCTGCGCATGATTGCGGGTTTTCTGCAGCCGGATGAAGGTGTCATCACCCTCGACGGTAAAGACATCGCGGGACTCCCTCCGCACATGCGTCCGCTGAATACTGTATTCCAGCGCTATGCGCTCTTCCCCCACCTCGACGTCTACGACAACATCGCATTCGGCCTCAAGCTCAAGAAGACACCGGAAGACGAAATAGACAAGAGAGTGCGCCGTGTGCTCAAGCTCGTGGCCATGTCGGATTACGAAGACCGCGACGTGGAAACCCTCTCCGGAGGCCAGCAGCAGCGCATCGCAATCGCGCGCGCAATCGTGAACCAGCCGAAGGTGCTCCTCCTCGACGAGCCCCTTGCCGCACTTGACCTCAAAATGCGCAAGGACATGCAGATCGAGTTGAAGGAGATGCACAAGAAGCTGGGCATCACCTTCATTTATGTAACCCACGACCAGGAGGAGGCCCTTACCCTTTCGGACACCATTGTGGTCATCAACGAGGGAAAAATCCAGCAGATAGGCTCCCCCATCGACATCTACAACGAGCCGGTCAACGCTTTCGTGGCGGATTTCATCGGAGAGAGCAATATTCTGAAAGGCAGGATGCTGCGCGACCGCCGCGTAGCCTTCATCAAGCACGAATTTGACTGCGTGGACGAAGGCTTCGGCGAGGACGTTCCGGTAGATGTGGTAGTGCGTCCCGAGGACATCTACTTCACCACCGACCCTGCCAAGTGCCAGTTCACCGCCAAGGTCAACTCCTGCACATTCAAGGGGGTCCACTACGAGATGTGGGTCGATACCGACACCGGATACGAACTGATGATCCAGGATTACGACCCCTATCCCGTAGGCAGCGAAGTCATGCTCTACATCGACCCGGATGACATCCAGGTGATGAAGAAGGAGCGCACGGCCAACAGTTACCCTGCCAAGGTGACCGGAGAGGGCAAGGTGGAGTTCCTCGATACCGAGTTCGAATGCGACACCGAAGGATTCGCCGAGGGCGACGAGGTGATTGCGACGATTCGTTTCGAGAAAGTCGACCTGCTCGACCACGAAGAAGAAGCCGACCTCACCGGAAACGTAGTCTTCATCCTCTACATGGGCAATCACTACCATCTGACTGTCAAGACAGAGGCCGGAGAGAATATATGGGTGGACACCAACGACATCTGGGACAAGGGCGATTTCGTGGGCATCAAGATTCTCCCGAAGGATATAAAACTATCCAAAGCAACTGCAGCAAATGAGTAAGAGATCCAGCTGGGCTCTGCCCTATTTCATATTTCTGGTGCTCTTCGTCGTCCTGCCGCTGGTGCTGATAGTCATCTATGCGTTCCAGGACAATTCCGGGCACTTCACGCTTAGCAATATCGCCAAGTTCTTTTCGGACGGCGATTCGCTGAGCACCTTCGCACTGTCGATCGAAGTGGCAATCGAGAACACCCTGCTCTGCATACTCATCGGTTATCCTGCGGCCTGGATCCTTGCCAACAAGAACCTGAACCGCAGCGCAGTGACCGTCGTGCTCTTCATCCTTCCCATGTGGATAAACGCCCTGATGCGTACGCTGGCCACTGCGGAACTCTTCAACATGGCGGGCATTCCCCTCGGAAAAGGCACGCTGCTCTTCGGTATGTGCTACGATTATCTTCCGTTCATGATCTATCCCATCTACAATGTGCTGAACAAGATGGACAAGTCGTATGCGGAGGCTGCGCAGGACCTTGGAGCCACTCCGGGCGAGGTTTTCCGCAAGGTCACACTCCCCCTTTCGATGCCGGGTGTCATCAGCGGCGTGATGATGGTATTCATGCCTACCGTATCCACCTTCGCCATCTCGGAATTCCTTACCAACAACAAGATCAAGCTCTTCGGAACCATCATCCAGGAAAACATCAACAACTCGATGTGGAACTATGACGCCGCCCTCGCATTGATCATGCTGGTAATCATAGGTATAACAACAGTTCTTCAGGGCAATGACTCCGAAGAAGCAGCAAATGGAGGAATCATCTGATGAAGAATCGCGGCAAACTCTTCGCCAGGCTCTATATCTGGCTGATACTCATCATCCTCTATGCACCGATAGTGTTCATAGCCGTATTCTCCTTCACCGAGGCCAAGAGTCTTGGCAACTGGACGGGATTCTCGTTCAAGCTCTACCAGAACCTCTTCACGGGCTCCATGCAGAATTCCTCGGGGAGGGGGAGCTTGGTCACGCTCATTTCCAGTTCGGACCG
>ONFK01000171.1 GCA_900317065.1 uncultured Bacteroidales bacterium | reverse complement strand
ATTTCCCTTCCGACTTCGGAGAGCGTCTGGCCTACGACGAGACTGCGAAGTTCAGCATCTATGCCGACATGAGCAGTTTCCTGTACTACAAGAATCTGCTGATGGGCTCGAACTTCGTGATGCTGCACGAGGTGAACAACATAAAGATAGAGAGGTATTCCTTCGACGGACTTACCGACGCGCAGGCTGACCAGGCGGTCAATACCGTGCTCTATGAGGATATAAACCCCTATAACAGAGCGTTTTCCTACAGCATCTTCCTGATCTCTGCCATCCTCATGCTGATTATCCAACAGGTAATGTTCTATGGGATGAGCATGAGCGTGGGAACCATGCGCGAGGAGAACCGCAGTTTCGCTTCGCTTCCGGATTCGCTGAAAGGGCGCGGCGTGGGTCGCGTGGTGCTCGGACGGGGTGCTGTCTACTGGCTGATATTCATGATAATAGGCATCTACGTGACAACCATCGTCCCTGCCATGTTCGGATTCCCCCAGAGGGGCGATTTCCGGGATATAATGGCACTGCTGAGCCTGTTCGTGACGGTCTGCGTGTTCTTCTGCATGGCATGGAGCACTCTGGTCACCCGACGCGAATCGGCCTTCATCCTTTTCCTGTTCATGTCGCCGGTATGCGTCTTCCTTACCGGATTCAGCTGACCTTCTTCGGCATTCCCCGAATTCTGGAAATGGTTCTCCTACCTGTTCCCTTCCACCTTCGGGTGCCAGGCCTTCATCAACCTGAATACGGCAGGAGCCAATCTTGAGATAGTCGCACCGCTGCTTCGCGCGCTTTGCATCCAGGGAGTCGTGTACTTTGTGCTGGCATGCGCCGCGGTGTATATCGAAAACTTCGTGCTCAAGCGCAAAGACGAAATCGACTCCGCCATCCGCAACGTGGAAGACCGCATCATACAGCGCGGGGAGCGGATAGGGAACCGCATCGGTCAGCGCCTGGAACGCTGACATTATGTCAATTCTGCCGACTTGGCAGAAGATTTGATTATCTTTGCAGCGGAGTTTCCCGGGCGGGGGACTCCGCTAAACGCAAAGATATGTCAGAGAAAACTAATAAAGAAGGGCAGAAGCCCGCAGAAGAGACCGTAAAGGCAGAAAAGCAGCCCAAGGCTGAGAAACAGGAAAAGAAGAAAGGCGAAGAGTTTCAGAAGAAAGTCGAGGAGCTGGAGGGTAAATTGAAGAAGGAACATGACGACTACCTCCGTCTGATGGCTGAATTCGAGACCTTCCGCCGACGCAGTGCGGAAGAACGCCTCGCCCTCGTGGGATCGGCGTCGTCCGATACCATCAAGGGGCTCCTTCCCGTGCTGGACGACTGCGAAAGGGCCATGGATCTTCTTTCGAAATCTTCCGACGAGGCTGCCAGGGAAGGCACCGCGCTCATTTACAATAAATTGATGGACTACCTCAAGACAAAGGGACTCGCAGTGATCGAGGCCAAGGGCGCCAAGTTCGATGTCGATCTCCACGAGGCTGTCACCCAGTTCCCGGCTCCTTCACCGGAGCAGAAAGGCATGGTGATCGACGTCGTGCAGACCGGTTACACCCTGAACGGCAAGGTGCTTCGTTATGCCAAGGTGGTCGTAGGAGCATAAGCTATGGCAGAGAAAAGAGATTACTATGAAGTGCTGGGCATCCAGAAGGGTGCAAGCGAAGACGATATCAAGCAGGCTTACCGCAAGGCTGCCCTCAAGTGGCATCCGGACCGCTGGGTGAGCGGGACCGATGCCGAAAAGAAAACGGCGGAGGAGAAGTTCAAGGAAGCGTCCGAAGCCTACTCCGTGCTTTCCGACCCTCAGAAACGTGCCAAGTACGACCAGTTCGGCTTCGCCGGAGTCGACGGCGCGGCAGGCCCCGACTTCAGCCAGGGTTTCGGCAATCTCAACGACATTCTGGAGAATCTCTTCGGAGGGCGTTTCAGCTTTGGCGGAGACGGGTTCGACTTCGGGAATTTCGGTTTCGGAGGCGGCTCCCAGCGTCAGGGTTCGCGGACCATGCGCGGCCGTGACATCCGCACCCGCGTGAAACTCACCCTCGAGGAAATCCAGAACGGATGCGACAAGGAAGTCACCATCGAACGCAACCGTCCCTGCCCGGACTGCGGCGGACGCGGTACCAGGAACGAATCCGACATCAAGACCTGCCCTACCTGCAAAGGCAGCGGACAGGTAGGACAGACTGTCAATTCCTTCTTCGGCCGCACCGTCACCTATTCCACCTGCCCCCAGTGCAACGGCGAAGGAAAGATCGTATCCAATCCCTGCCGCCGCTGTGGAGGTTCGGGCCTGGAGCGCAAGAAGGAAACGATACGCGTGCACATCCCGGCGGGAGTCGAGAACGGCATGCAGATAACGGTGCGCGGCGAAGGCCATGCGGCGCCCCGCGGCGGAATGAACGGCGACCTGCTGATCGTGGTCGAGGAGCAGGCTCATTCCCAGTTCAAGAGGGAAGGGGAGAATCTCTTCTACACCCGCGTGATATCCGTGACGGATGCGATCCTCGGCTGCGAGCTGACCATCCCATGCCTGGACGGGCCCTACAAAATCAAGCTCGACCCCGGCACCCAGTCCGGCACCGTGCAACGCCTGCGCGGCAAGGGTCTTCCTTCGGTGAACGGTTATGGCAAGGGCGACCTTTACGTGAAGATTCTGGTTTGGATACCGCGCAAACTTCGCGGCGCCGACAGGGAAGCCGTCGAGAAACTCGCTGCATCGTCGGCAGTGAAGCCGGATCCTTCCCGCGACGACAAGAATCTCTTCGAGAAAGAGAGCCAGTATTTTTAAAAATTACTGAAAATAATTTTGCGCAGTCCGAAAAAATACCTATCTTTGCGGTCCACAAAAAAGCAGCCTCTCGTTGAACGGTTCAGTGATGCTGCGCCAAATTGAAATAAAAGTTATGGATTTACTTAACGTAGTAGACAAAGCATTCGCGAATGAGAATGTAGCGAACTTCCCTGAGTTCAAGGCCGGTGACACCATCACCGTTACCTACAAAATCAAGGAAGGTGACAAGTTCCGCAAGCAGGATTTCCGTGGCGTGGTCATCCAGATCAGCGGCGCCACCCCTTACACCAGGACCTTCACAGTCCGCAAGGTGTCCGGCGGAATCGGTGTAGAGAGGATTTTCCCCTACCAGTCACCCTTCATCGACAGCATCACTGTCAACAAGTACGGCAAGGTACGCAGGGCTCGCATCTTCTACCTCCGCGATCTCACCGGCAAGAAGGCCCGCATCAAGGAGCGCAACTACTCCAAGAAGGCCGAAGCCACCGAGGAATAAGAGAAATATTCCGGCTCCCTAGCTCAATTGAATAGAGCATTTGACTACGGATCAAAAGGTTACAGGTTTGAGTCCTGTGGGAGTCACTTCTGAAAAGAGCCAAAATTCTGAAAATCAGAGTTTTGGCTCTTTTCTTTGCTTATGCTCAACGATGGAATACTCATAGAGACCATGCGCCTGCGGTTCAGACCGCAAGCCCCGTATCCTCGGAGCCAAGTGCGTAGGCAGCCACCTCTGCCGCCTGATCTGCCCGACAAGTGCAATCAGCGTGTCCAAACGGGTAGCCAAACCTAATCGTTGTAAATGATTTTCTCGATCTTGTAGCGGGTAGAGAGCGTGCCGCTGTCGTAATGCCCGTTCACACTGTTGCCCAGCAGGGGGTCATGTATACGGTTCTGGGGCAGGCCGCTGCGAAGCACTTTCAGCCTGGGCGTGCCGTCACGTCCTTCCTTTTCCCAATAGATAACGGTGAAGTCGTGGTCCACCGAACTCTCGTTGGTCATATCCATTTCCAGATACCAGTCTTTGTCGCCCGGCACGGGATAGTGACGTTCGAACTTGCATCCCTGAGGGAACTTGTTCACTATGTCAGCATCGCATTCGTCGATAATATCTGGAGCCACCGGATTAACCGGCTGCGAATAAGACTGCGAGTAAGTCCCTACTGTGGAGTGGGCGCTGGAGCGGCTGTCTTCCAGGGCGTCTATGGCGCTGAATAGGAAGGACGTTATGATTCCCGTGGCAAGGCTGAGTGTGCTGTTGCCGCTGCTCAAAACGGGACTCGCCGCGCTGACTGCACGTGCGGCAGGAGTAATTATTGTATAGTTGCCTTTGGGTTTGGAGGGGGTCACCTTCATCCCGCTGATTTCTTCCAGCTGGCCTAGCGCCGAAGACGAGTGCGTGCCAGTGTCGAATTTGGAAGACTGGGCCCCGGCCGCCAGACTGAGGCAGGCGAGGGCAAGCATTGCAATTATCTTTTTCATCGCTGTATCAAGTCAAGGTCTTTGAGTAAAGGCAGGGAATACCCTTCAGCCGCAGGGTTCT
>ONFK01000170.1 GCA_900317065.1 uncultured Bacteroidales bacterium | reverse complement strand
TGTCCGCTTCAGAAGCTCCAAAACCTCGGATGGAGCGAAACCCTGCTTGGTTTCTTCTGCACCGATATGCACTTCCAGCAGCACGGACGTTATCTTGTTGTTCTTCTCACCCCATGTATTCACCGCATCCAGCAGATGCTCGGTGTCGATAGATTCCACGAGATAGACATAAGGCAGCACCAACTTGAGTTTGTTGGTCTGCAGATGCCCTATGAAATGCCACTCTATGTCGAATGGGAGTTGCATCGCCTTGGACGCAAACTCCTGCGGACGGCTTTCCCCGAACGCTCTCTGCCCTTCGGAATATGCCTCAAGGATGGCCTCAAAGGGATGGAATTTGGAAACTGCCACCAGTTTGACCCCTGATGGCAGTTCCTTCAATATATTCTCTAGATTATAAGCTATCATTATCTCCGGTTTTTCTGCTGCTGGCGCATCTGCTGTTCCTGCATTCTCTGAGCTTCTTCCAGACGCTGCATCCACTTGCTCTTCTTCTCGGGCTTGCCTTCGGCGGCCTTTACCTTTGCGAGTACTGCCTCGGGCTTCACAATCCACTTGCGTATCACCCAGATCTCCACCATGCTGATCAGCTGGCTGAGCAGATAGTAGTAGCTGAGTGCCGCGGAAAGGCTGTTGCAGATGAAGAACATCATGATTGGCATCATCCACACGCTCATAAACTGCATGCTCTGAGCATTGGGATCGTTGGATGTAGCCTGATTCGCCATGGTCATCTTGCTGTACACCCACATTGTCACCGCCATGAGCAGGGCGAAGAGGGAAAGGTGATCGCCGATCAGAGGGACGCGGGTTCCGAAATCGATGATCGAATCGTATGTGGAGAGGTCATGCGCCCAGAGGAAGGGCTGCTGACGAAGTTCTATGGATGCCGGGAAGAAACGGAACATCGCCCAGAGTATAGGGAAGGTGAGCAGCATAGGCAGACATCCTCCCATGGGGCTGGCTCCAGCTTTGTTATACAGCGCCATGGTCGCCTGCTGCTTCTTCATCGCATCTTCCTGCTTGGGATAGCGGGCGTTGATCTTCTCGACCTCGGGCTTGAGGGCAGCCATCTTGGCGGAAGAGGCGTAGGACTTGTACGTGAACGGCAGGACCACGGCCTTGATCACCAGTGTCATCAGCAGGATGATGAGTCCGTAATTGCCGATGAAGCGGCTGAAGAAGTCGAACATGGGGATGATGGCGTACTTCGTGAACCAGCCGACCAGCGAGCCACCCAGAGGGATGATCTTTTCGTATTTCTGATCGTAGGCCTTGAGAGTCTTGAAGTGGCTGGGGCCGAAGTAAATCTCGAAGGGGATGGTGAAATCCTGTCCTGGACGGATGTCGGCGCGCATCTTGGCCGAGCAGGCCATGAGATTGCGGGACTCGTCGTCCTGAGGGAAGAAACTCACATCGAAAGCTCCGGAGGCATACTGATCCTTGGCACGGAAAATCGCGGAGAAGAACTGCTGTTGGAAAGCGAACCAGCTCACCTTCGAATCCACCCTCTTGTTGCCGTTGCGGCTGCGGCCGATCTCCACGGGCTTCTTGTCACCTTCCTGATAGATGTCCAGCTTGGAGTACTGGGCTTCGTTCTTGTAGCCCTTCTCCATCCTGGGAATGACCATGGAATAGTCGATATCTATCGAAGAGACATTGCGGGGGATGTTTCCCATTCCTATGAAGGACAGGTCGTTGTCCACCATATAGGAGCCCTCGTGCAGGGCGTAGCGCTGCTCGATGTAGCCGCCGTCCGAGAACGGGAGGCGGAATGTCACGGAGGAGTCGGTCTGCGCGGCGATCTGGAAGTTGAAGTCGCCGGTGCGGATGAACTCTCCCGTGTAGACGCTGACCGAGTACTCGCTGCAGCCATCCTTGAAAATGTAAAGGGCCGTGCTGTCGTAGTTGAAGTAGTCCTTCACCATCACGCTGGAAGGCTGGGCGCCACGGCTCGTAAGCTTCAGGACGATCTTGTCGTTCTCGAGGGTCACGAAGGACGCTTCGCCGGAATGTGCGGCGTCGAGCGAGGGATCCTTATAGATGGATTCCTTCCCTTCGCCGGTAGCGTCGGCCGCTCCCTGGCCGGCTGTGACAAGGGCATCCTGGCCGGGATTGACGGGGACAGTGGAAACTACGGTATCCCCCGCTGCAATACGCTGAGCGAGTGCGATGGAATCCTGCTGTGCCTGCAGCGCAGCAGCTTTTCGGGCCTGTTTTGACTGAAAGAATGTGAAGCCGAACAATATTACGGCTATGAGTATGAGACCGGTAACTGAATTCTTGTCCATTATTTATTCTCCTTCCTCCTCCTTGCGAATCTTCTCTTCGAGTTTCCTGAGCTCTTCCTTCGCCTTGGCAATCTTGCTTTCCATCTGCTTGATAAGGCTCTCGGAATTCTTGGAAGCCGAGAAGAAGCCGATGTTGTTTTCGAAGGTTTCGACTTCCTGCTGAAGGGTCTTGTACTGCTGGATGAGAGTATCCTTCACGCTGCGTTCGCGCGGCTTGCTTTCGCCGCGGCCCCTGCCGCTGCGTTCAGCGCCGAATTCGGGGAACTTCTCCTGCATCGCCTCGCGATAAGCCGCCATGATATTGTCCTTTTCCTTGAAAGGAACGAAACCGATGGCCTGGAAATCGGCTGCGAACTTCTTCGCCGCCTCGGCGTTGGCCTCCGCATCTTCCACTGGCACGTATGCCTTGATATCCTCGACGATTTTCTTCTTCGCCTTTAGATTTGCGAAGTAGTTGTTCTCGGGAGCGGCGTTCTTGTCGCGCTCGGCAAAGAACTCGTCGCAGGCGGCGCGGAACTGCTTCCAGAGCTGCTCGCTCTTCTTGCGGGGCACTGCGCCGATTTCTTTCCACTGCTTCTGGAGTTCGATGAACTTTTCGGTCGCCTTCTTCCACTCGGTGCTGCTCTTGAGTTCCTCGGCAGCCTTGATGAGCCCCATCTTCTTCTCCACGTTGGCTTCCATCTCTCCCCTGAACTGGGAATAGTAGTCGCGCTTGCGGGCGTAGAAGGCATCGCAGGCGGCGCGGAAACGGTCGTAAATCTTCTGGTTCTCCTTCTTGGTGGCAAAGCCTATCTTGCGCCAGTCGGCCTGGATCGCCTCGATCTCCTTGGCGGAGGAATTCCACTCGTCGGAAGACTTGATCTCGCGTGCTGCGATTTCCTCCACCTTCACGCAAAGTGCCTCCTTGGCAGCGAGATTCTCTTTCTGCTTGCCCTTGAGCTCTTCGAAATGAGCCTGGTAGCGCTTGTTGATGACAGCCGTGGCAGCCTGGAAACGGGCCCAGATGCTCTCGCGGAAATCCTTGGCCACGGGGCCGAACTCCTTCCACTGCTCATGCAGTTTCTGCAGTTCGTTGAAGGCATTCACGATGTTCTCGTTCTCCGAGAGTTTCTCGGCGGCCTCGCAGAACTTCTCCTTCGCCTCCAGATTCTTCTGGAAGTCGAGGTCGCGGAGTTCGCGGTTGATCTTCACCTTGTCGTAGAAACGCTCTACGTTGAACTGGTAGGTGCTGTTGATGTCCCTGAACGCAGTGGCAGGCACAGGGCCGGTGGCACGCCATCTGTCCTGGATATCCCTGAATGCGGGGAAGGAAGCACTGACGTCGTCGCTTCCGTCGATCAGTGCCTTCAGTTCTTCTATTATCGCTTTTTTCTTTTCGAGATTCTCTTCTTTCAGTGCATCCTGCTCTTTGTTGTACTCGGCACGTTCGCGCTTGTAGTCGGCATAGAGACTCTTGAAGTTCTCCTCGACATCGGCGAAGCTGTCTTCGACCTCGCCGGCCTCGCTCCTCAGTTTGCCAAGCAGTTTGTAGAATGCGGACTTGATGGATTCGGCCTCCTTGCTGCGCAGCATGCGGTCCGCGGAATCCATCAGATTCTTGAATACGTCCGACAGTTCAGACAAGGACTTGTCGGCAAAGGACGCCTCCTGAGGGGCTTCCTGCGTATTTTCGGGCTGGATTGCAGCCTGTTCTTCCTGAACTTCGGGATTGATGTTTTCTTCGCTCATAGTTAAGAGTTGTTTATTTAGTAGCTTACAAATATAATGATTTTTGGTAACTTTGCGAAAATATTGTTCATCTATGAGAATCGACATCATCAGCGCAGTGCCCGAACTGCTGGAAAGTCCTCTGGCTCACTCGATTGTGGGGCGCGCCATAAAGAAGGGCCTGGTAGAAATCGAAGTGCACAATCTCCGGAAATACGGCCTCGGACCGCGAAGGAACATCGACGACTATTCATACGGCGGCGATGCCGGCATGGTGCTGATGGTGGAACCGGTTTTCAGGATGATAGAGGAGCTCCGCTCCCAGCGCGACTACGACGAAGTCATCTATATGTCGCCGGACGGAGAGCTCCTCACATCATCATCCTGTGCGGGCACTACAAGGGCATCGACCACCGCATCCGCGAGCATCTCGTCACAAGGGAGATTTCCGTGGGAGATTATGTCGTGAGCGGAGGAGAGATTCCCGCAGCGCTTCTTGCGGATTCGATAGTGCGTCTGATTCCCGGTGCGCTGACCGACGAGACTTCGGCCTTGAGCGACTCCTTCCAGGACGGTCTGCTCTCCCCTCCTGTCTATACCCGCCCCGCTGATTTCAACGGTTGGAAAGTGCCCAACGTGCTTCTCAGCGGCAATCCCAAGCTCATCCGCGCCTGGCAGGACGAGCAGGCGCTCGAGCGCACCCGCCTCCTCCGCCCCCAGCTCCTCGACGAATAATACCTCATTAAACGTGGTAACCGGGCGTTGGTCGTACGTTGATTCGGAGGCCAGCGGCCGACCGGGGGTGTTTGAGGGGTTCTCCCCTCATTAAACGTGGTAACAGGGCGTTGGTCGTTTCAAGAAACGACCAACGCCCGCTTCACAGCGGGCGTTGACGGTTAGTTAGTAGTGTATTACCTTTATAAGAAGGTTAATTATTGTTGGTTAGAAGTTGTTGTTTCAAATCACAGTGCAAATATAAGTTCCTTTTTTTAATTAGCAAGCGAAAAACACAAAATCTTTTTTAAAAAGTTATCAACATTTTAAAATATTTTAAAAATTAGAACTCATAACGTAATTTGAACGAGAAATTGCGCAGCGCCTGAGGGAACAACCCTTCCTCTATATACTCGGGATCACCGTTCGCGAACAAGGCCCTGTAAACCCAGGCATCGGCGCAATAGTCGCGGTTCAGCAGATTGTTGCAATAAGCACCCAGAGTCGCCTTGCCTTTCCAGATATCGAAAGACTTCTCCACGTGCGCGTCGAGCACATAATAAGCGGGTAGACTCAATTCTTCCGTCTGGGTATTGTCCCAATACTGCTTGCCGACATACTTGCCTGTCACCCCGGCACGCAGACCTTCCATCGGCAGGAACTCCACTCCCGCCATGCCGACTGCGGACGGAGACATCAGCATGTCCACGGTCCCCGCTTTCACCTCCGTCTTGCCTACATAGTGCCAGTCGTTTGCATTGTCGTTGGTATCTTCGTAATACACGTAATCTTTTATCTTGTTGGTACTCAGCGTGAGATTTCCGGTCAGATTCATCCAGCGCACAGGCTTCCATCCGGCGGAAAGCTCCACTCCCCTGCGCCAGCTCCGGTCCACATTCTCCTTGATGGCATATCCGCTGTCCGAAAGCTTGCCAGTCTCGAGCAGCATGTCCTTGTATTCCATTGAATACAGGTTCACACCGGCAGAAAACTTCTCCGAGAGGTACTCCCATCCGATTTCGGTATCGAACATCCTCTCCGGCCGCAGGGTCACTTCTGCAGCTATCCCCTTGGCGAGCAGGGTGTTCACGGATTCTATCTGTTCCTTGAGATCGCTCCTCCCCGGCTCGCGGTGGCCGACAGCGAAAGATGCGTAGGCCTTGTGTGAGCCGAACTTGGCAGTGAAGCCCGCGCGCGGATTAAGGAAATCCCAGCTCTTGTCGTAGGCCATGTCGGAGAACTCGTCGTCGATTCCGGACATCTTCAGGCCTATGTGCCTGTACTGGAGCTCGGCGTATGCAGTCAGCCAGGACGCAGCCTGATACTCCCCGCGCACAAAGGCTGTCCCTTCCGTCTTCTTTCCGTTGTTGCGATACCACTCGTGGTCGGTCTCCTTGTCCGCCGTATCCCAGATGACGTTGCCGAAGTGATCCCCGTCGTAATATGCAACGTACGCACCGCCGGAGATGTCCAGCGCATCGGTCTTGTACTTCAGGGTGGAGTTCAGCACGGCATATCCGTTGTCCAGCTGCTTGCGGGTGATGAAATCCCCCTTCCCCATGTGGCTGAGGCCGTACTTGGAGTAGGTCTTGTCGGCCTTGTACTGCTCATAGTACCCTTCTCCACCCGTATAGTTCAGGGTAGTGCTCCAGGTAAGCGGCGCACTGAACTGATGGGTGTAGTTCAACTGGTAATGGGTCTGCAGATAATTGTCGGATTCATTGTCGTAATATGCGGTGTTTCCGTCGGCATCCTTGTACTTCCCGGCGGGATTGTAAGTCCTGTCTTCAGCGACCTTGGAGGCCGGAATGCCCTCCCAGGTAATGCCGGTGTGCTGCTTTCCGGAGAGCAGGGTGAACTTCAGCGAATTGTTGCCGCGCATCCATCCCAGGACTCCGAGGAAGGAACGCACGTCCGCCCATGCGTTGCGTATGTATCCGTCCGTTCCCGAGAGAGTGACTGCGAAATTGGCGTAGAGGCCGTTATCCAGAAGGCCGGAACCCGCCGCGAAGGAAAGCCCCCTCGTGTTGTAGGATCCTGCGCTCAGGTCGATGGAAGAAAAAGGATCCGGCGACACATAGGCCGTGCTCATGTTCACGCTCGCGCCGAATGCTCCCGCACCGTTTGCGGAAGTGCCGAGCCCGCGCTGCAGCTGAACACTGCCGAGAATGCTGTTCAGCCCCGGTATATTGACCCAGAACACCTCCTGCGATTCGCTGTCATTCAGCGTGATACCGTTCAGCGTCACATTGATCTGGCTGCCTTTCGAGCCGCGGACCGTCATCTTCGAGTAGCCCAGGCCCGTGCCA
>ONFK01000007.1 GCA_900317065.1 uncultured Bacteroidales bacterium | reverse complement strand
CATTATCTTCGGCCAGCTGGTGGTGTATTTCGTGAATTTCCTCATCATCCGCTCCCACGCCAATGACCCGGCCGTGGTGGAGTGGACCAACAGCATAGGCTGGAGGGTGATGTTCGTGAGCGAGGCAGTGCCCGCCGCTCTCTTCACCCTGCTCATACTGCTGGTGCCAGAGACTCCCCGCTATCTTGCCCTCAACGGCCAGGATGACAAGGCCCTCGGCGTGCTCAGCAACATAAACGGCGAGGCAAAGGCCCGCGAGATATTGGCCGAAATCAAGGCCACCGCAGTCGAGAAGACCGAGAAACTCTTCAGCTATGGCTGGCTGGTGATATTCATTGGATGCATGCTGAGCGTGTTCCAGCAGATAATAGGCATCAATGCCGTGCTCTACTTCGCTCCCCGCATCTTCGAATCCATGGGCGTCAGCAACAATATGCTCTTCACGGTCATAATGGGAGTGATCAACATCTCCTTCACACTGGTGGCCGTGTTCACGGTCGAGAAGCTGGGACGCAAGCCCCTGCTCATCACCGGTTCCCTGGGAATGGCCCTAGGAGCAATAGGCGTGGCCCTTTCGAACGTAGTGGCCCTCCCCGCCCTCGTGCCCGTCATCAGCATAATGGTTTACAGCGCCTGCTTCATGTTCAGCTGGGGGCCCATCTGCTGGGTGTACATCTCGGAACTCTTCCCCAATACCATACGCAGCCAGGCGACTGCCATAGCAGTGGCGTTCCAGTGGATATTCAACTTCATAGTGTCCAGCACCTTCGTGCCTATGTACACCTACAGCCACTTCTTCGCCTACGCCCTCTACGGCGGCATCTGCCTGGTGGCAGCCATCTTCGTCTGGAAACTCGTCCCCGAAACCAAGGGCAAGACCTTGGAAGATATGACCGCCCTCTGGAAAGGACGGAAAAAATAACAGCCTATGTGGATTTGGATGGCCCTTGCTTCTGCGGTGCTTCTCGGTGTCTATGATGTCGCCAAGAAGTCGGCCCTGAAACGCAATGGCGTATATTTCATACTACTGCTTGCCACAGCGCTAAGCGCGCTCTTTGTCAGTCCCTTCCTCACACTTGGGAACGGCCCCGACCATCTGCGCCTGATATTCAAGGCCGTGCTGGTCACCGCCTCCTGGGTAAGCGGGATGATAGCCCTGCAACTGCTCCCTATTACGACCGTCAGCACCTTCAAGACATCCCGTCCCATGTTCGTGGTGCTCTTCTCCATCCTTCTTTTCGGAGAACGCCTCAACTGGCTGCAGTGGATTGGCGTCGCGGCGGTACTGCTCGCATTGTGGCTGCTCAGCGTGAGCAGTTCGCGTGAAGGCATTTCCTTCAAAGGGAACAGGGGTTTCTGGGCGCTCGTGGTGTCCGTTTTCACAGGAGTTGCCAGCGCCCTGTGGGACAAGCACATCATGGCCGACATGCAGCCCCTCTTCGTGCAGAGCTGGACCAACATCTACATCACTCTCCTGCTGGCCATTACGATCCTGGTCCGCAACCGGCACGGAAAGCGCGAGCCTTTCAAATGGGACTGGACGCTGGTGCTTGTCGCGGTGCTCATAACCGGGGCTGACATGCTCTACTTCTTCTCCCTCAAGGCAGACGGCTCGCTGCTGTCCGTAATCTCGCTTATCCGCCGAAGTTCTGTCATCATCACCTTCGCCCTCGGTGCCGTTCTCTTCAAGGAGAAACGCATTGCGCAGAAGGCGGGAGTGCTGGCGCTGATGCTCGCGGGAGTCACTGTCCTAATGATGGGATCTCTTTGAACATGAAAAAGATAAAGATAGGATTATTCGTAAGGGTACTGATTGCCATCGCCCTCGGAGCGCTGCTGGGGCTTATCGCCCCGGAAGTGCTGGTGCGCATCTTCAAGACCTTCAACTCGCTGTTTGCGCAGCTGCTGAAATTCATCGTTCCTCTGCTTGTCCTCGGCCTGGTGACCCCGGCCATAGCCAACGTGGGGCGGGGAGCCGGCAAGATGCTGCTGACGGTCATGGGCATCGCATACCTTTCCACCATCTGCTCGGGGTTTTTCGCGCATCTGTGCGCCTCCAACGCCTTCCCGCACTTTCTGCAGGCCGGCGAACTTTCGGCGGACGCCATTTCGGCGAAGGAGTTCCTGCCGTATTTCGACCTGAAGATTCCCCCGATCTGCGACATCATGACCGCACTCGTTCTCTCGTTCATGATAGGAGTCGGCATCATCTTCACGGATTCCGGCGCCTTGAAGAAGGGGTTCGACGAGTTCGGGGCGATAGTGAAACTCACCATTGAGAAAGCGATCATTCCCCTGCTGCCCGTATACATCTTTACCATGATATGCGAGATGAGCGCAAAGGGAGTAATCGCGGTAGTACTAGGTACAGGCGCCAAGGTCATCTTTACAGGTGTCGTCCTGACGCTTGTCTGGCTTGTCCTTCAGTACTGCATAGCAGGTGCCATAGCAGGTAAGAACCCCTTCAAATGCCTTTGGAACATGGTACCCGCCTATCTTACGGCATTCTCAATCTGTTCCTCCTCCGCAGCCATCCCCGTCACTTCTTCCTGCACCCGCAAGAACGTGAAGAACGATGATATCGTGGACTTTACCATTCCTCTTTGCTCCACCGTCCACATGTGCGGCTCTACCATAAAACTGGCTGTATCTGCGATCGCAGTCGCATATATTTTCAATATCCCCGTACCTTTCGCAGTATATGCGCACTTCGTGCTGATGCAGGGAATCGCCGCAGTCGCAGCTCCGGGTGTCATGGGCGGCGTGCTGATGGCCTCTGTCGGCCTGCTTGAATCGATCATGGGTTTCGGTCCCGAGCAGACCGCCCTGGTAATGACACTTTATCTTGCATTGGACGGATACGGTCCGGGCTGCAATGTTACCGGCGACGGTGCCATCGCAATAGTTATAGACAAAATCTTCGGAAAGAAATGAAAAGGACAGTCTTGACACTCGTGCTGCTCGCTGCAGCATTCTCCCTAGGCGCGGAGCCCATGAAGTCCCGCGTAATCCAGCCTCTGTTCGCACAGGACGAGGCCGGGCTCTACAAGAGTTTCGAATGGACTTTGCGCGAACTGGACAGATGTGATGCTTCACTTGACATCGTGGTGCTTCCCGAATTCAGCGAAGTGCCCGGAAAAACCACCAACCCCGGATTCCTGGAAACAGCCCGCAAATATGGTCCCATCCTTCTGGACAAGTGCGCCGAGACTGCCCGCAGGTGCAATACCCTCGTTTTCTGCGGCGCGATAGATGACTCATGGGATGTGCCCCGCAACGCGATCTTCGTTTTCGGCCGGGACGGATCCGTCCTTGGCAAATACTTCAAAGAACATCTTACCGCCGGTGAATGGAAGAAGAAAGGCGTGGACAATAAATACACCAGAGAATGGACTCAGCCCTACTATCTCGACATCGAGGGGGTGCGTTACATGTTCCTGATCTGCTACGATTTCTATTTCTATGAGGCATATGCCAACATAGCCCGCTGGAAACCGGATATCATTATCGGCAGTTCCCATCAGCGCAGCGACCCGCACCATGTGCTGGACATGATCGACGAGTTCTGCGCCTACCACACCGGGGCATACCTTGTCCGCGCATCTGTTTCGATGGGAAAGAAGTCGAAGCTGGGTGGGTGTTCGTGCGTGGTAGGTCCTGACGGGAAGATTCTTGGCAATCTTTATTCGAAAGTGAAGCATCTGGATGTAACTTTCGATCCATCAGTAAAATTCCTCAAGCCGGCAGGCTACGGAAATCCTCCGGCGATGCATTCGGACTACATCGAGATAGGCCGCAGGCCCTGGTATTACCGCCCCGGGGGCAGCGCGATAGTCGCGCCCCTCAGCGAGGCTCCTGGGAACCGCAGCGTCTTCTACAGCAACGACCTCGCCGAACTTGGCGCCGCCGTCGCCACGGGGGTGCAGGAGATCGCCTTCGACCTCGATATCGCCGGGGACTGGGAGCAGCATCTGACCTCCATCCTCAGCAAGCTTTCCTGCCACGCCATCATGAACATACGCCTCAAGGGAGAGTGGGACGAAGCCGCCCTGGCACGCATGAAGGAGATTGTTTTCATCTACGACGCCCAAGACTACATCTATCTATGAAACAGCTGATACTCTCTTTCGCAGCCCTGCTTGCTGCCATCTCCGCTTTCGCGCAGGAATTTGTTTATACCGAAGCGACCGACCTGACCATCACAGGCAAGGTGTTTCCCGACACTCCGGAGCCCTATCAGCGAATGGACTTTGAAAAATACGGCGGCTGGGAAGACAAGGACCTGGGCCTGCTCAGGCAGAGTTCCGGCATAATAGTGTCTTTCAAGACCGATGCGCAGGCAATCAACATGAAGGCCATCGTATGCGGAGGATGGGGCTCGAATTACGGCGACAGGGGTTTCGACCTCTACATCAGGAAAGACGGCCGCTGGCTCTGGGCCGGTTCCGCCACCATTCCCAAGGGGAACGATGAATACAGGGTCTGCAAACTCATAACCGACATGGCTCCTGGCGAGAAAGAATGCATTGTATACTTCCCCAATTTCAGCGAGATACGTTCCGCCCAGGTGGGAGTTCCGGCCGGATGCACCCTGCTCCCCGGCGAGAAGCCTTTCACCCACGACATAGTGCTGTACGGCTCCAGTTTCACCCACGGCGCCTGCACTTCTCGCGCTGCCAACACCCTGCCCGGATTCCTGTCCCGAATGACCGGTTTCCAGTTCAACTCTCTGGGGGTAAGCGGCGACTGCAAGATGCAGCCCCAGTTCCTGAATGCTCTCAAGGACGCCGAAGCGGACGCATTCTTCTTCGACACTTTTTCCAACCCCAGCCCGTCCGAAATCCGTGAACGCACCTTCGGTTTCATCGAAGGAATCCAGGAAACGCATCCCGGCGTGCCGCTCATCTTCATCCGGACCATACGCCGCGAGAACCGCAATTTCAACACCGACAGGAACAGGGTTGAAACCGCAAAAATGGCTGTCGCCGACAGCGTGATGGCAATTGCCGTAAAGCGTTACAAGGACGTTTACTACATCAAGACTTCAAATGCCGCGACCCCCGATCAGGAAACCACGGTCGACGGCATCCATCCTTCCGACTTCGGCTATCACATCTGGGCTGAAAGCATCCGCAAGCCGCTCGTGAAGATACTGCGCAAGTACGGGATACGCTAAATGCGCGGGAAGCGCAGCCAGATGGCGAGAAGGGCAAAGACGAGAAGCGCCAGCGGATAGTACAGGCATCCGATGATGGACGCCACGCTGATGCCGGCAAGACCGGAGGCCATCAGCAGCTGGGCGCCATAAGGCAGGATGCCCTGCACTATGCAGGAGAAAGTGTCCAGGATGCTGGCCGACTTCCTGGGGTCCACGCCGAAATGCCCGGCGATTTCGCGGGCTATGCTGCCGGTGGTTATGATTGCGATGGTATTGTTCGCCGTGCAGACATTGGCAAGGGCGACGAGCAGAGCGATGGTGGATTCGGCTCCCCTGCGCCCGGAAATCCTGCGAGTGAGGGCGTTGATTATCCAGTCGATGCCGCCGTTCACCCTGATGATTTCGAGCATGCCACCGGCCAGCATGGTGACGATTATCAGGTCGCCCATGGAAGCTACGCCCACCCCCGCCGACTGCAGGAAGCCAAGCCATCCGAACTTGCCGGACAAAAGGCCGATGACGGCATTGAGGAAAATCCCCACGCTCAGCACGCCCAGCACGTTCAGTCCGCAAAGTGCAAGGATGATGACGGCCAGATAGGGAAGGATCAGCAGGAGATTGAATTCCTGCGCGGGTGCAGTCGCGTCGAAACCCTGTCCGAGCACCACATACACCACCGCGACCACAATGGCGGCAGGGCCTGCGATCCAAATGTTTGCGCGGAATTTATCCGCCATGGAGCACTCCTGGCTGCGGGTGGCAGCTATGGTAGTGTCGGATATGAAAGAGAGATTGTCCCCGAAGAAGGCGCCGCCCACTATTGCGGCCACCACCATTGCAAGCGGAGCTCCGGTGCCTGACGCAAGGCCGGACGCTATGGGGACCAGCGCAACGATGGTCCCCACGCTTGTTCCTATCGCCATGGAGATGAAACACGCCGCGACGAAAAGACCCACCAGGATGAAGCGTCCCGGCAGTATGTGCAGAGTCGCGGCGACCACGGCGTCGATGCTTCCTATGGCTTTCGCGGTAGCCGCAAAAACTCCGGCAAGCACGAATATCCATATCATCAGCAGCACGTTGCCGTTGCCTGCTCCGCGGGAGAAAACCGCCACGCGCTCCTCCAGGCCGCCCCTGGTGATGAGGATGGCGTAGGCGGAAGCCAGCAGGAATGCTGCAACCACAGGCACCTTGTAGAAGTCTTTTGCCATGAAAGACGACACAAGGTACACTGCCAGGAAGACCAGCAGCGGGCTTAATGCAAGGAGTCCGCGGCTTCTGTTCACTCGGCTATCTCCTTAAGCATTTCCGCAACGGCGGCCTCGAGCTGCTTGTCTTCGCCGCGGGCGACGGATTCCGGATCGTTGTAGACCGTAATATCCGGCTCAAGCTGCAGATTCTCGAGATATCTGCCGTTGGACACGCTCCACGACCCTATCTGCGGTATGCCGAATACAAGCGAAGGATCCACCTGATTCTCCCACCACACGGATGTGGCGGTGCCGGGAACGGGAGCGCCGATGATCTTGCCCGTGCCGAGAGCCCTGTAGCAATAAGGGAAGCCGCAGGCGTCGGAATAATTTGCCTCGCAGACCACGACGCAGGAAGGTTTCACCCATTTGTCGTAAGGTTCGGGTGCCATGTAGACGCCACGCGCCTCGCGTTTGGTATACATCTTTCCGTCAAGGAAGGTGGCGAGGTCGTTATGCAGCCAGCCGCCTCCGTTGTTGCGGGTATCCACTATGAGGGCATCGCAGGTGCGGTACTTGCCGAGGGCCTTGGAATAAACTTCACGGAAACTCGCCGAATTCATCCCGCGCACGTGCACATAACCCACTTTGCCGCCGGAAAGCTCCTCGACGCGCTTTTCGTTGTTCCGCACCCAGCGCTGGTAGTATCCTTCGGTATCGTTTCCGGAAGGAGTGATGATTATATCCTTCTCTTTGCCGCCGGCCTTGACCTTGAGCACGATACGCTTGCCGTTCGTGCGGGCCAGGGCCTGGTACCAGGGAGTGCCTGCCTCGATTTCCTTTCCTTCCACTGCAAGGATGAGATCGCCCTCCTTCATGTCGGGAGCATATCTCCTGAGCGAGCTGTAGGGAAGGAATTCCTTCACTTTCAAGCCCTTGCCAGTATACTCCTCATCGAAGATGACGCCCACATGGCCTACTCCGCCGGAAGGACCGCTGTAGCGGCCGCCGGTATGCGAACCGTTAAGTTCGCCGAGCATCTCGGAAAGGAGCTCGCGGAAAGCGAAGTTGTCGGTGATATAAGGGAGGAACTGGCGGTAGTTATCGCCTACTGCAGCCCAGTCGACTCCGTGCATGTCGGTAACATACCATTTTTCCTTCACCTGCCTCCAGCAGTGCTCGAAGATATACTCGCGCTCCTTGACCGCGTCGTACTCGAATTCGCCGCGGAAACTCACGTTCTTGGTAGAGAATGTGTTGGGATCGGCTTTCGTGATGCTGTTGCCGCCGATGACGTACACGTTCTTCCCGTCGGGAGAAGGAATGACACGGCCGGTAAAGCTCTTCTTTACCACCTTGATGCTGCCGTCCTTGCGGTCGACGCAGACAAGGTCGAAATTCTTCTCGAGCTGCACGGTGTAATAGAGTTTCTTCCCGTCGGGAGTCAGGATGTAGTCCCCTATCCTGCCGGAGTTGCGGGTGAGACGCACGATGCGGTCGAAGCGGCCGTCGAGTTCGAGTTTAACCTTTTCGGGTTTCTTGTTGTCGGTGCTGTCCTTCTTCTCTTCTTTCTTCTTGTCCTTGGAGGCCTGCTTGTCGCTCTTCAGCAGGTTCTCGATTTTCTCCATGTCCTCACCGCGGGTGAAGTTCAGGTAGGCTTCGTCGTCGAAGAACATGATGTAGATGTCTCCCTCCGCGCCCCAGCTGCCATGGCTGCGGTAGCCGGCCTTGTCGGAGGTGTAGGTCATGGCCTTGCCGCCCATGGCCCACTTGAAATTGCCGTCGGAATAGCCGCTCTGGGTAAGGTCGGTAATCTCGCCGCTGGCCACTTCGATGAGGCAGATATCCTCATTGTACATGCGCTGGTCGCCCTGATAGGTCGAAAGGATGTAGCGGCTGTCCGGGCTCCACTCGAACTGCAGGTCGCCGTCGGAATAGGAATAATTGACGCCTTCCGGCAGCAGCACTTTCTCCTTGCCGCCGTCTGCAGGGCAGATCACAAGTCCGGTGCGGTTCCTCAGATATGCAAGCCATTTGCCGTCGGGAGACACGCTGGGCTGAAAGCATACCTGACCCTCGGGAGTGATGCGCTTCTCCTTCGTATCGGTGGAGAAAGTGAAGGTCTGGTCCTTCTTGTTCGCGAGTTCGCGCTTGTAGATGGCCCACTCTCCGGCCCGCTCGGATGCGTAGTAGATACTGCGTCCTCCGTCGCCGAACGCTACTCCGCGCTCAGCCTCGGGAGTGTCGGTGATGCGGCGGGTATCGCCGAGTTCAAGAGGGGTGACGAACACGTCACCGCGGGAAACCACTGCGATTTCCTTTCCGTTGGGGGATGCGGCGAATCCAGTGATTCCTCCGGTCGTGACACGGTAGGTATGCTCGCGCTCGAATCTGTCCTTCTTGACGCTGATGGCAAGTTTGACGGGAGCCTGACCCTCCTTCTGGGTGTAAAGGTCGCCGTTCCAGGAATAGCAGAGGGTGCCTTCCGCGCTGATGCTGAGGTAGCGGACGGGGTTCTTCTCAAAAGAAGTCACGCGCACGGGAGCGGCGCCGTTGATGTCTGATTTCCAGACATTTGCATCGCCGGCCCAGCCATTTGACTGAACGGGCGTCCCGCTCTGCTCGCTCAAATAATAGTAGTGTATGCCGTCCTGGGCGAACACCGGGCACTTGTCCTCGCCGATGAAGGAAGTGAGCTTGGTGTAGGCGCCGTTCTGGAGTTTCCAGATATTGTGCGCAGCGGAAGAAGTGTGATGCTTGCGGTAGGGATCTTCGGGCGTCACATAATCTTCGAAGATGATGGTGCCTTCGGCATTGATGTCCGCTGCCCAGGCCTTGACCGTGGTGACACGCTGCGGAACAGGCAGCCTGCCCGGCTCGGCCGCAAGGGCCTCTGCAAGGTCGATGCTGTAGAGACTGGTTGCGCCAGGGAATGCGCTGGAACTTGCAAGTTCCTGATAATAAGCGGAGAAAATAATCTTTCCGTCTTTGCTGACAGCGTACGGGGTCTGTGTTCCGCCGTAGTCTGTCAGACGCTTGGGCTTACCTCCCTCCGTGGATACGGCCCAGATGTCCTTCTGGCCTTCGCGGTATGATGCGAAGATAACGTATTTCCCGTCCGGGCTCCAGCGGGGTTCGGTGTCGTGGGCGGGATTCGTGGTGAGCTGGACTGCCTCGCCGCCCTTGGCAGGCACGAGCCAGATATCGCCCTGGTACACGAATGCCACTGTGTTTCCGTCCGGGGAAATGGCATTCTGACGAAGCCATCGGGGAGTTTCATTTGCAAGCGCCGTGGCGCAGAAAACGGCAGCGACCGCTGCGAGTAGGACCTTCTTCATATTGTTTGTTTAGTTTATTATCGTTGACGGTAAAACTACTAATTCGTCAAATGTACGAAAAATCCCTGCAAAATCCTATATTTGCAGTCAAATGAACTCTTCCGTCCGACTGATTGTCCTCAATTCCACCAAACTTGGAGAAAACTCCCTGGTCCTGCACTGTCTGTGCCGGGAGATGGGACGAAGGAGCTTCATAGTTACCGTGCGCAAAGGAGGCTCCCGGGCGCTGTACCTTCCGCCCAACATTCTGGATGCGGAAGTGATAGAGAACCGGAAGTCGGATCTTTGGAGGCTGCGTGGCATTTCCGCCGTTCATCCCTTGAACGGGATCCGTTCGGATTTCGACAAGAACGCGATTTCGCTGTTCATGAGCGAAGTGCTTTGGCGCGCCGTGCAGGACGGAGCAGCCGAAGAAGGACTGTACGACTGGTGCGAGAAATCCGTAATGACCCTGGATGCTCTGGAAGGAGATTTTGCAAACTACCATCTGCGCTTCCTGATGGAACTCGCCGGCGCCCTGGGCTTTTCTCCCTCCTTCGACGGCCTCGCGCCGTTCGCCGAAGAGAATCTGGGCGAAATCCGGGACCTGCTCGCCGCAGACTGGCCGTCATTCATGGTTTATCCCCTGAACGGCGCCCGGCGGGGAGCCATCGCCAAGTCCTTGCTCCGCTACCTCTCCGCACATTTGGAAATCCCCCTCAACATCCGCTCCCTGCCGGTGCTCGAGGAAATCTACCGCTAACGAAATATGACACATCCCACCTATAGACAGATCGACCTCTCCGCCTGGCATCAGGTTGGAGAAGGAGGCAACGGCAAAACCTATGAGAACCCCGCGGAACCGGACATCATACTCAAGGTGAACAACTCCCGCCTGAGCACATACAAAGCCGTCAGGCACGAATACGATGTCTCCAAGGCCGTAGAGGCCCTGGGGCTCCCCACCCCGAAGATGCACGAAATGGTCATGGTGGACGGCGCTTACGCCACCATCTCGGAACGTATAAAGCACAAGCGTTCTCTTTCGCGCATCTGCCACGACGAACCGGAACGCACGGAGGAGATGGCGCGCCTGCTTGCCGAAAAAGGAAAAGAGATGTTTGCGACTCCGAGCGACAACGGTTTCTTCCCGAGCAGGAAAGAGCAGCTCCTGCAGGCGCTTGACAAGGCCACGTTCATCAGCCGGAAGAACCGTGCGCTCATCCGTGCTTTCGCCGAGACCATCGGGGAGAACCCCAACTGCGTCCACGGAGACTTCCAGCCGGGGAACATCATTGAATCCGAAGGCAGATACTATTGGATAGACCTGGACCGCGTCGCCCACGGAGACCCGATGTTCGACATAGGGCACTTATATCTGATCTGCTGGGTTTATGCCCCGATGAAGAGGGTGCAAAACATCTTCCATCTGACCCTGGACCAGTTCCACAGATTCTGGAATGCTTTTGCAGAAGCCTATACCGGGAACAGCGGCCATGCGGAATTCGACGCCCTTTCCGGGAAGTTCGCATGTCTGGACCTCATCGTGCGGACTGTATTCGCCGAGCCCACTTTCCTCGAAAAACTATTCTTCGGGATGCACGCGAGGAAACTCGTCAGACAATTCTATCAGAAATGATTCCATCCTTCCTCCCGGTCATGCAGTTTCTCCCGGTCAAGAGCATAGTCAATGCCCGTGACCTGGGCGGTTATCCCGCGGGAGATTCCCGGAAGGTCAAGGACAGGCTTCTCCTGCGCAGCGCGCACCTCGCCGATGCAAGCCATGCCGACATGGCATATCTCGAAGGGCTTCACATCACAAAGGTGATAGATTTCCGCAAGACGGAAGAACTGGCCGGCGTGACCGACAGGATGATACCCGGGGCATCCTATGTCAGTATCCCCATCGACGCCTCGGGCAGCGTTTCGGCCACGGCCGCCGAGAAAGAGAAGTTTACCAAAAGGAAGAAGTTTGAGGTTAAGAAACTCATAGTCTGGGCAGCCTTCAACAAGAAGGCGCAGAAAGTCGCGCAGGATCTTTACCGCACGCTTCTGTTCTATCCCGAATGCCAGAAGCAGTTCGCGGCCTTCATGCGGGAAGTGGTGGACACCCCGGACGGCGCCATCCTGTTCCACTGCACGCAGGGCAAGGACCGCACCGGCATTGCCTCCATGCTCCTGCTCGCCGCGCTGGGGGTAGGCAAAGAGACAATCATAGCCGATTTCGATGCCACGAACCAGGTGTATGCGAAGGACGTCAGGAAGTATTCGAGAAGGGTAAGGTTCTTTGGCGGAAAGTACGCGCAGATATCTGTCGTAAAGTCTTTCATCGGAGCCAATACCGAGAATTTCGTCAATGCCCTGAATGAACTGGAAGCCGCATACGGCTCTGCGGAAGAGTATCTGAAAGGCCCTATCGGCATGACGGACAGCGACATTCAAACGCTCAGGGAACGTTATCTTGTCTGATGAATGGGAAGGGTTTGAACCAGTGCTTCGCACCTACGCCCCATTTGTATTTGATCATCATGAAACCGATGCACCCTGCGGTAGCGGCATACAGCTTGGCATAGTGGAACCAGCCCTGCATGTAGATATGGGTCTGATTCTCAAGCGCCCACTGCGCTCCGCTGCGCACACCGAACCAGATTGCGATGAAATAGGCGGTCAGCTGTCATTTTTCATGTGGTCGAAAAATGGCTGGCAAAGATACGAAATACGGCGGTTTTTTCGGCAGATTTTTCAGTATCTTTGCACTCCATGCGTTTTGCATCCTTCATAATCCTGCTTCTGACCGGCCTTGCCTACACATGCTGGCGGATCTGGCGCATCGTCCCGGCTTCTCCCGTATGGAAATGGGCCGCAGTTACCGCATGGATTCTCTGCTTCGCGTCTATCTTCATCCACTACGGGCTTGGAGACAGGCTTCCTCTGTGGCTCGCCGCGGCCACATACGAAATCGGCACCTCCTGGCTAATCGCCTTTTTCTATGTCATTATGCTGTTCGTGGCCCTGGACCTCGGGCGGCTCCTGCATCTCGTCCCTGTTTCGTTCCTGAAGAATTCACCGGCAGGAGCACTCACTGTCGCGGGAGCCATTGCGCTGCTGCTTCTCGGAGGATGGATCCACTACCATCATAAATACCGGGAGAGTCTCGAAATCGGCTCGGGAAAAGTCAAGGGAGACACCGTCACGGTCGTGTTCGCGAGCGATCTTCATATCGGCTACCATAACCGCGCACGGGAAATATCCCGCTGGGTGGACATGATAAATGCCGAGAATGCGGATCTGGTGCTCTTCGCCGGAGACATTCTCGACGGAGCGCTTCGTCCGGCCGTAGAGTGGGACTATGCCTCGATCCTCCGCGGCATAAAGGCTCCCGTGTTCGCATGCCCCGGCAACCACGAATACATAGCGGGAAAGGAAAAGGCCTTGGCCTTCCTGGAAGGAGCAGGGATACGCGTCCTTGCCGATTCTGCCGCCGTAGAAGCCGGTATCAGGGTGATAGGAAGGGATGACCGCAGCAACCGAAGCCGCAAGGCGCTTCAGGATATCGCTCCGGGAGACTCGCTCTTTACCATAGTCCTGGATCACCAGCCTTACCATCTTGAAGAAGCGGAACAGTATGGCGCGGACTTCCAGTTCAGCGGGCATACCCACCACGGCCAGATCTGGCCTGGCAACTGGCTCACTAACGCCATGTATGAGAAAGCTTTCGGAGAACACCGCAGGGGCGACACCCGCTACTACATAAGTTCCGGGCTCGGCATCTGGGGAGGCAAGTTCCGTATAGGCACACGGTCGGAGTACGTCGTGCTGAGGATTCACCGTTCCCTCGGATGCGTCTTTCCGTCGGCCTTGATGACCGCCGAAGACAGCACCAGCAGGGTCACGAAGAAACTGTTGCGCTGTTCTTGATTTCGATTACTCGCACTTTTCCCGCTTCGTCCATTAATTCTGTGGTTTTCAATTGTCCCGAAAGTTCCTAAATACCCTGGGAACCACAAAATAATTGATCAGGCGTCAAATCATTCATTAGTGAAAAAGCAAAGCATTTCTTTCCTAAATCCTTCATAGAAGCCCCCAAGTGATAAACAAAATTGTCGATAACAAGAAAACGGTCGTGATATTTATCGGACTCTTTAATAGCAATCGGTTCATATTGTGCATTATGTTTGGAGACATCTAATGCTAGTTTTTTATTGATTGCCTTTGTAATGATTGTCGCGGACACGCCTTGTTTTCTTTTATCCAAGATAGTCAAAACGGTTTCATCAACATAATTATCTATCAATAATATCCTTGTTTCCGTTTTTTCTATCAAGCCGGACACAAAAACATAAGCATCAAAGATTTGTCCATCATAGAATATCCCTTGTTTTGGTACAACTGCTTTCGTTTCTAATAAATCAAACAACTGATCTATTTTATGTTCAGAATCAATCTGCCTGACTTCAACTTTGTCTAACCTTTGAAACACCTGTGCATAATCTTGAAGGAAAAGACGCGTTTTAACAAATGCTCGCATTATTTTAATATTCGCTTCTATCGCATACTCCGAATATAATATCCCGCTCAACATCGCCACCCCTTGTTCTGTAAAAACAAGAGGCGGCTTTCTCATCCCCATTTTAACTGAGTTGGATATCACAATTTGTGATTTCCAATTCTCAATTTCATCTTTTTCCAAGGCAAACATGAAGTCATCCGGGAACCTTTTGATATTTCTACGGACGGCTTGATTAAGTACGCGTGTCTCAACTCCATACAACTCAGCGATATCTCTATCCATAATAACCTGCACACCCCTGATTGTAAAAATGCGATGTTCTATATTAGAACAATCTCTCTTGACATCAATTTCTTTTGTCTCCATTTCGCTTATGCATTTGTTTTCATTGCAATATACGAAGGAAAAAGACATACTTTGTAGGTACGACCAGGGGTAAAAACCAAAATATACGTTTGGCAGTATTTAAATAGTTGGCTATTAATCCATTCGCTTGAAGAATCGATCTACACCAAACCGCTCATAAATCTCTGGACAGTAACCTCTTTTCTGAACCAATAGCAAACCTCTCTTTTGCATAATAAAAAAAGATAGCCGCGGAGTGGCTTTGCAACATCCAGAGAAGAGCGATAAATCCACACTTTCATAAAAACGTTCTGCACAATGTCCTCGGCCACTTCTTTATCTTTCACAAAACCATCTACAAACGCAAGCAGCGAAGGATAATGCATACGGAAAAGGCCACGGAAGGCCGTGGCATCCCCAGACTTTATCCGGTCGGCGATGAAATATGTTTTATCTTCGGTCATTAGTTGACAAATATAAAAACACCTCAACTTTTTACAACGCGTAATCTGATTTGGCTATTTCTGAAAAAATTTTGCATATCTTTGAAATATGAAAAAGATTCTTTCAATCCTCCTGCTCCTGGTTTCCCTGCATCTGGGTGCGTGGGAGCGCCAGCCCCTGTGGCCCGGCCTCGACAAGATGCCGGATTTCCAGCCGCATCAGATTGCGGAAATGACCAACGTTTCCAAAGCGCCGGGCTTCAATCCCGACGAATTCCGCATGCCATATATAGAATGGTATGAAAAGCCGTCCAATCCCAACGGGGCCTGTATGATCCTGATTTCCGGCGGCGGATACTACAACTGCTGCGACGTGGATCTGGTGGAAAAATGGCACAAGGAGCTCACCGCCCTCGGAGTGCAGTGCGTGAATTTCGTCTACCGTACCTCACGTCCGAAGGGCATCCCCATCTACCAGACTGCCTGGGAAGACGGCCAGAGGGCAGTGCGTCTCGTGCGCAGCCAGGCGAAGAAACGCGGCTTCGATCCCGAGAAGATAGGAGCGATAGGAATGTCGGCCGGAGGGCATCTGACACTGCTGCTCGCCACCAGTTCGCAGACTCCGGCATACGAGCCGATAGACAAGCTGGACAAGACTCCCTGCCATATCAACTGGGCGGTAGCGAACGCCCCCGCATACGTGACTACCGACGGTGAAACCGGCACTGAAGCCACCCGCGACGGCTACGGCTCCGACGTCGGCCTCAGCAAAGTGTTCAAATTCGACGATCATACCTGCCCCGTCAGCCTGCATCACGGAGGGCGCGACCCCTATTCTCCCAACGGATCCACGCTGGTTTACAGGCAGTTGCGTCGCATGGGAGTGCCGGCGGAGCTGCATCTCTACCCCAACAAATGGCACGGAGCGTGGGGATTTGAAAGGGCAGTGGAATTCATGACCCAGATGGGCTGGCTGGGCCCTGTGCAGCCTGAAGTGCCGGTCATGGACCGATTTGCTTCGGACGACGACCGCGCCGGCTACAAGAAAGAGAGCATCTGGCCCGAAGGCAAGATGCCGGACCGCCAGGAGAACCAGTGCGAGCCCTACATCGAGTGGCACTTCCCCCATCAGCTCAGCACCCATGCCATCCAGATTATCTATTCCGGCGGCAGCTACATGGGCAATGACCCTGACGGATTCGAAGTTGCACCCGTGCGCCGCTACCTCAATGCCATGGGCGTTACCGTAGTGACCTTGAAATACCGCACTCCCAGGCCCGCGGCGCCCCTCGCCAAGCATACCACCGCCTGGCAGGATCTGCAGCGCGCCATCCGCATAGTGCGCAGCGAAGCTCCTTCGCACGGGCTCGACCCCAAGCGCATAGGCATCATGGGATCATCCGCCGGCGGGCATCTCACCCTGATGGGCGTCACTTCCTCGAGGCACAGTTCCTACAGGCCTGTCGACGCCATCGACAAGCAGTCCTGCAAGGTGCAGTGGGGAATCGGCATTTATCCCGCTTATGCGCTGACGGACGGACTGGAGCGTCCCAACACCGCCGGTGGCAATGAGGACGATGCC